>JABDKF010000286.1 GCA_013003155.1 Woeseia sp.
ATGCGTTCACGCAGCGAATCAATGGGCGGGTTGGTTACCTGTGCAAACTGTTGCCGGAAGTGATCAAACACCGACCGCACCTTGCGCGACAACACCGACATAGGCGTGTCGTCACCCATCGAACCAACCGCTTCAAGTTCTGTTTGCGCCAACACAGCGACGATGTCGTTCAGTTCCTCGCGACTCAGGTTAAACATCTTCTGATAAGTTTTGAGAGTCTCCGGAACCATCGGTTCGGCCGCCATGTGCCGGTCAACCAGCTCGGAATCGAGGTAACGCACACCTTGTTTAAGCCATTTCTTGTAAGGCGCACGTGCTTTCAGGATGTCGTTGATGTCGTCGTTATGCAGCAGGCGTCCACCGCGCAGGTCGACGGCCAGCATCTCGCCCGGGCCAAGCCGGCCCTTCGCGACAACGTCCTTGTTCTCGTAATCGTAGACACCTATCTCCGAGGCAATAGTGATGTGGCGGTCGCGCGTGATGACGTAGCGGGCCGGCCGCAGTCCGTTGCGATCGAGACAGCAGGCCGCGTAGCGCCCATCGGTCAGCACGATGCCGGCCGGACCGTCCCACGGCTCAAGGTGGCAGTCCCAGAACTCGTAGAATGCACGCACGTCAGGATCAACCGTGTCGACCGTGTGCCAGGCGGGCGGAATCAGCATGCGCATTGCCTGCAGCACGTCCATCCCGCCGGCACGCATCACTTCAAGCATGTTGTCGAGACTTGATGAATCAGAACCGGTCAGCGAAATAATCGGATGCAGTTCGCTGACTTCTTCGAGCTTGTCCGAGACAAAGTTCTCAGCACGCGCCAGCGCCCAGTTGCGGTTGCCGGAAATCGTGTTGATCTCGCCGTTGTGCGCGAGAAAGCGAAACGGCTGAGCCAGACGCCATGCCGGCAGCGTGTTGGTGGAGAAGCGCTGGTGAAACAGGCACACCGATGTGGCGAGTCGCTCGTCCTGCAAATCGAGATAAAACTGCGGCAACACTTCGGGCATCACCATACCCTTGTAGCTCAGCGTTACCGATGACAGGCTGGCAACGTAGGCGGTTGGATCAATCTCGAAGAAGCGCTGCTCGGCGCGCCGCCGCGCCATGAACAGACTGCGGTTAAACGTCGCGCGCTGCATGCCGTCCGGCGCGTTGACGAACACCTGCTCGATACGCGGCAAGGTGCGCAACGCGTGTTCGCCACAGGTCGAAGGATCAACAGGCACAACACGCCAGCCGGCAAGCAACAGCCCACTCTCTTCGATCGCAATTTCTATTGCGTCACGGGTGGCTGTTGCGATGTCTTCATCCTGACTCAGGAACACGCAGCCGGCGGCGAAGCGTTCGGCAAGCTGCATGCTGCAATCCGCGCCGACGGCACGCAAGAATGATTCCGGAAAACCGATCAGCAGACCGCAACCGTCGCCAGTCTTGCCATCGGCCGCGACTGCGCCGCGATGCGTCAGGCGAGCCAGCGCCTTGATCGCAGTGTCCAGCACCCAGTGGCTGGGTTGATTGTCGATATTCGCGATCAAGCCAAAGCCACAGCTGTCCCGATCAAAGGATTGCTCGTAGAGACCTGTCGCTGTGCTGCTCGCCATACGTACTCCAGGAAACACGCCGGTGTTTCCCTACTGCTCGATGTCAGGATATGGCGCCCGGCTGGTTGCGGGTTGCAAAGACTTCGGTGACGTCTGCTGGCTACGCAGTACTCAGTGGATCTTCACGCGCGCCGGTGCGCCATGCACTCTGAGTATAGACACAGTCGAATGCCGGGAACCAGCGATGTCATTGTTTATATTGAAACTTATAAGGAAATCACGCATATCGCGCCGGACACCTCAAGCTATTGCACCACGATAGTGCCTTCGCGCGCGAAATTGAGCGGCTTGGTGAACGGAATTGCGACGGCCAGGCTGCCCTGCAACTCGTAGTCCAGCGGCCGGCTCACCCCGCCGCGTAACAGCGAAGACAGGGTCGATGCCGACTTCAACAGGTCAAGATTGACGCTGACATCAAAGCTCGTAGCGCCGTTCGCGGGCACGGTGAATTTGCCGCCGGTCTCGCCGCCCGCAAATTGCATCTGCTCGAGAAAAACCTTGTAGCGCACACTGCTGATCGGCAACGGAAACGGATTGGGGTTGTCGACGTTGAAGCGCAGTTGGAATGTCTGCTCTTTAAAATTAAGCTGCTGCAGCGCGATACCTTCTAACAGGACGACAGGTGTTTCGATTACCCGGCCGCCGCTGGCACAACCCGACAGAACACCGATACCCAACATCAGCAGCACCGACACCAGCCGCCGTGCGCTATGAATTTTTCTTAATCGTCGTATTGAACTCATTCCAACTCCTTGCCTATCTCGCCCCACCGCGCAGCGATCAGTAACCATTCGTCATCATCCAGTACCATGTCGAACTCAAACCGATACGCGTCCGCGTTCAAACCGAAAGCGTTGCCGCCGGTGGCAGCCATGCCAACAGTTAACGCCACCTTTGCAGCCGTGTCATTGTACACCTCGATATTGTCGATCTTGGTGAGCAGCGCAATGCCCCGCTGACGCAGAAACCACCAACGCAACACCCGGTCAACGGCCTGCCGATCGTTGCCACGCGCATCAGCGTAGTCAGGCGAAATCAGTTCGATAAGCGCGCCACGGTCCTTTTCCTCTGCGGCGAGTTCTGCTGTATCCACCCAGGCGCGCAGCGCTTCTTCGGGGGCGGTCTTCTTTCCCGAACATGCGGTGAGCCCAAGCAACGCAAAGACCAGCAGCAATTGGCAGATTGTACGAGTCATGCGGTTTTTCGTTGAGGTAGCGGCGTCATGACCTCTATCCATACCGGACAAGCAGCGCCGCGTAAAGGCGAAATTCGTGACCTTGCGCGCTGATCGGGCTACGCTCTGCGCTTGTACAAGAGTTCTTGGAAGGCTGATATGCCGGTAAAACTTTTTAGCGACAGTATGAACGCAACGATTACTGATGAAGACCAGGTCCGCATTGATCGCGTTCTGGAATTCTGGTTTCGCGAACAGGACATGAGCGCCCCGAAAATAGATAGCCGGATGGACCTCTGGTTCGGTGAGGATGAGGTATTCGATCAGGAAATTGCGGCGACGTTTGGTGACGATATCGAACTGGCTTCGCGCGGCAAGCTGGATCACTGGACGCATACTCCGCGCGGTCGGTTGGCGCTGATACTGTTACTCGATCAGTTTCGCCGCAATATGTACCGCAACACCGCCGATGCATTCGCGATGGATCAGGTCGTATTGAAACTGTGCGTTGAAGGCGCCATGGCCAAAGCTGACAAAGACCTGAGTGCGATCGAACGCGTGTTTTTCTATATGCCATTGCAGCATGCGGAATCGTTACGCGTACAGGCGAAATCTGTCGAGATTTATAACAAGCTGGCCACGGCGGTCACGCCAACCTATCGGGAAACATTTGAAACCATCGCGCAATTTGCAGAATTGCATCACGATATTGTCGAAAGGTTCGGTCGCTTTCCGCATCGCAATAAACTGCTGGGGCGCGACAATACACCAGAAGAGCAAGAATACCTGTCCGGCGACGACACGCCTGACTTCGGACAAGGTTAGACCGGTCTACAGCGCTTCACGCGATACGCGGTTGAAGCGAACGCTTAAAAGAATCGCGGCTACCGACAGGCCGAGCACGAATCCACCCCAGATGTACGATGGCGGTGATACCCAGACGACCGCCGCCATATAAGCCAGTGGAAAAGCCAGCACCCAGTACGCGAACATATTGATAGCCATCGGCAAGCGGGTGTCCTTGTAGCCACGCAGTGCGCCGGCCGCGCCAATTTGCACGCCATCGGCTACCTGGAACACCGCAGCCATTAGCAAGAGACTAATTGCGATGCGCTGTACTGCAGGATCGTTGGTGTACAGATCGACTACCGCATCACGGAATACCAGCAAAAAGGTGGCCGATGCGGCCATGAAGACACTACTCATCACGATTCCCACGATACCGCTGAAACGCGCGGCGTAATTGTCGAGCGCGCCAAGTGCGTGACCGATGCGAATGGTTGTCGCGGAGCTTAATGCCAGCGGCACCATGAACATGGTCGATGCGAAATTCAGCGCGATCTGGTGTGCCGCCGTAATTTCAGCGCCGCGCGTGCCCATCAAAACCGACACAGCGGAGAATAGTCCCGCCTCCGCCGTTATCGTGATTGAAATCGGCCAGCCAAGCGTCACGATCTCGCGAATGACCTCGGGCCGCAGTCGGTAGAAACGAGTGAAGATTTCCAGTGACTTGTAAAATGGGTGCAGCCAGATATAGGCACCGAGAATAAAAAAGATTAACCACATCGTGATAGCGCTGGCGTAACCCGCACCGACCGCCCCGAGCGCCGGGGCGCCGAGGTTGCCAAACATGAGTACCCAGTTGAGGAACACGTTTGCTAACAGCGCGAAAATCGATGTGTACATGATAGGGCGCGTGCGGCCGATTCCCTCGGTCGTAAAACGAAACGCGAGAAACCCGCAAATTGCAGGAGCACCTAGCATGATTGCGTGCACATACTCGACGGTTGTGTCACGAAACC
>JABDKF010000044.1 GCA_013003155.1 Woeseia sp.
GTGCATCCGGCCATCGCAGAAGGCCTTGGCGTTGCCGCGCTTAAAGCCGCGGCGGCGGGCGTGCCGGTGATTGCGTTTGCCGCGGGCGGCCTGGGCGAAGCGGTAGCGCACGACGAAACGGGCCTGCTCGTGCCGCCGAGCGACACCGACGCGCTCGCAGGGGCCATAACAGCGCTGCTTGACGATCCCGACCGGTGTCGGCAGTTTGGCGAAAACGGCAAACGACGCATGCGGCAAGAATTCGCAGTCAGCTCCATGGTTGACGCGCACCTGAATCTCTACCGGTCGCTCATTAATGAATGATTCTGATCTAAAGAAAGAGGCAGCGGCACTGCTTGAGGCGTTACGAGACTCGCGAATGAGTATTGCCACGGCCGAGTCCTGCACCGGCGGCTGGGTTGCGAAGACCCTGACGGACATCCCGGGCAGTTCGGACGTGTTTGCCTACGGCATCGTAAGTTATTCCAATGCCGCGAAGGAGTCGCTCCTCGGCGTGCAGCCCAGTACACTCTCGACACACGGTGCAGTCAGCGAAGCGGTGGTCAGGGAAATGGCGCAGGGCGCAATCAATATCAGCGGCGCGGATATCGCGGTCGCCATCAGCGGCGTAGCAGGTCCCGGCGGCGGCAGCGACGGGAAACCGGTCGGCACGGTCTGGATGGCCTGGGCATTGCGGCGCAGCGGCGGCTGCGAGGTGTTCGCCGAATTGCACCGGTATCAGGGCGACCGCGATGAGGTGCGCACACAGAGCGTGCTCGCTGCCCTCCGCGGTGCACACGAACGGCTGGGACAGCATGGCTAAGCGACTTTTTTTCGGTCTATGGCCGTCGAATCGGCAGCGCGAAGCACTTCGGGACCCGATTAAAGCGGCCATTGGCGCGGTTGAGGGTGTGCCGGTCCTGCGCGGCAACTGGCACATCACGCTGGTTTTTCTCGGGCCGCTGCCAGAACAGGACATCCCGGCATTGCAGGCTGCGGCCGCGGAGGTCACCTGTGACCCGTTCCGGCTGCGGCTTGATCGACTGGAGTTCTGGCCACGGCCAAAGACTGCCTGCCTGCTGGCAACCGGCGTACCACCTGCGCTGCAGTCGCTGCACGAGGCGCTGCAGGGGGTTGCGGTCAAATTCGGCGTGCAGCCGGAAGAGCGGTTTTTCCGTCCGCATCTGACGGTAGTGCGGCGGGGCAGGCCCTTCGAACCGGTGCCGCTTGCGCAGCCCGTCCTGCTGGAGTGGTCAGGCTTTGAGCTGCTGCAATCCGACTCCACGCCACAAGGCGCACAGTACTCCCCGCTGAAACAAGGCAGTACGGACAATTCTTGATACTTCGCCCGATTTCTCTGACAGTCCCGGCTGTCGGCAGCACCCGCTTGTGTGAAATAATTGCCGCTACCTTCACCACCGGCATGGCTTAAAAATTATGGATGACAATCGCAAGAAAGCACTCGCAGCGGCCTTAGGGCAGATCGAAAAACAGTTTGGCAAGGGCTCCGTCATGCGCATGGGCGACGGCGGCACGATAGCCGACCTTGAAGCGATCTCGACCGGTTCCATCGGCCTCGACGTCGCGCTCGGCCTCGGCGGTGTGCCCAAGGGGCGGGTTATCGAAATCTACGGTCCGGAGTCATCCGGTAAGACGACGCTGACTCTGCAAATTATTGCCGAGGCACAGAAAACGGGTGGCACGGCGGCCTTTGTCGATGCGGAGCACGCGCTCGACCCAAATTATGCGGGCAAGCTTGGTGTCAACGTGGACGAGCTGCTGGTGTCGCAGCCGGACACCGGTGAGCAGGCGCTGGAAATTACCGACATGCTGGTGCGCTCCGGCGCTGTCGACGTGATCGTCGTCGACTCCGTAGCCGCACTGACGCCAAAAGCCGAGATCGAAGGCGAGATGGGTGATTCACACATGGGGCTGCAGGCGCGCCTGATGTCGCAGGCACTGCGGAAGCTTACCGGCAATATCAAGCGCTCCAATGCGATGGTTATTTTCATTAACCAGATCCGCATGAAGATTGGCGTCATGTTCGGCAGCCCCGAAACGACCACGGGCGGTAACGCGCTGAAGTTTTATTCCTCGGTAAGGCTGGATATCCGGCGCATCGGCGCGATCAAAAAAGGCGACGAGGTCATCGGTAACCAGACCCGCGTTAAAGTGGTGAAGAACAAAGTGTCACCGCCATTCAAGCAGGCCGAGTTTGAAATTCTCTACGGTGAGGGCATCTCGCGCGAAGGCGAAATCATCGATCACGGCGTCGCGCAGGGCATTATCGACAAGGCAGGATCCTGGTACAGCTATGGCTCCGATCGCATCGGTCAGGGCAAGGAAAATGTTCGCGAGTTTCTCAAAACGAACCCGGATGTTGCTGCCGAGATTGAACAGAAAATTCGCGACGTCTTGCTGCCGCTGAAAGTGGCAGCGGATGACAAGGATGACGACAAGAAAGCGCTTGCCAAGGAAGCATAACGTCGTAATAGCTAACTAGAGAGGGGCAGTCGCCTGCGGTGGCTGCCCCTTTGTTTTTTTATCCATGAGCAAATCCTCCTCTCTGCACGATGAAATCAAGGCGCTGCAAGCCGACGGCGACGAGGCGCGTTTTGCGAACCCGCAGGAAGCCCGCAAAAAAGCGATGGACTACCTCGCGCGGCGTGAATACGGTCAGGCCGAGATAAAAAAGAAACTGGCTGGCGCCGGCTTTACTCGCGATGCATGCGAGCGCGCAGTCGACCAGCTAACCGCAGACGGCCTGCAGGACGATCGCCGTTTTGCCGACAGCTTCGTGCAGTCGCGAGTCAATAAGGGCAAGGGCCCATTGCGGATTCAGTTGGAACTCAGCGAACGCGGCATCGCGGCAGAGCTGATCAACGACACGCTCGATGACTCCGGCGTCGACTGGCGCGAGCTGGCGCGCGCGGTCCGCCACAAGAAATTTGGCGGCGAGTTGCCCCGGGATTTCAAAGAAAAAGCGCGCCAGATGCGCTTCCTGCAGTACCGCGGCTTCGGGCCTGACCAGATCCAGGCGGGCGTTGGAGCGGATGGGGATTTGGACTAGCCGGGTCAGCGCCGTGTACCGCCATGCGGCGGTGTGAAATAATCCCACCCTGCGCTGACAGGGCCGTGTCGCTTGCAACGATCCTCGCCAGCCCCATACTCAAATGATGGCATCCATGAACAGTAAAGAACTGCGCCAGGCCTTCCTGGACTTTTTTCATGCCCGCAACCACGAGGTGGTGGCGAGCTCGCCATTGGTGCCCGGCAACGATCCGACATTGCTGTTTACCAACGCGGGGATGGTGCAATTCAAGGATGTGTTCCTTGGCGACGACCGACGCAGCTACAACCGTGCGGTAACCTCGCAGCGCTGCGTGCGCGCCGGCGGCAAACACAACGATCTCGAAAACGTTGGCTATACGTCGCGCCACCACACCTTTTTTGAAATGCTCGGTAACTTTAGTTTCGGCGATTACTTCAAAGAAGAGGCTATTCGTTTCGCGTGGGAGTTCCTGACTGAGACGTTGCAGCTGCCGCCGGAGAAACTCTGGGTCACGGTGTTTCGTGAAGACGATGAAGCAGCGGATATCTGGATCAAGGAAATTGGCGTGGACCCGCAGCGCTTCACGCGCATGGATGAGAAAGATAATTTCTGGGCGATGGGCGACACCGGGCCGTGTGGCCCGTGCAGCGAGATTTTCTACGACCACGGTGAAGACGTGGCGGGCGGTCCACCGGGGTCGCCGGATGAGGACGGCGATCGTTACGTTGAGATCTGGAATCTCGTGTTTATGCAGTTTGATCGCTCTGCCAGCGGTTCGCTGACACCCTTGCCAAAGCCGTCGGTCGATACCGGCATGGGACTCGAGCGCATCGCGGCGGTCATGCAGGGCGTGCACAGTAACTACCAGATCGATTTATTCGCCAACCTGATCACGGCGGCTGCGAAGATCATCGGCGTCAAGAACGATAGCTCCAGTTCATTGAACGTGATTGCCGATCATATCCGCGCCTGTTCATTCCTGATCGTCGACGGCGTGCTACCCGGCAACGAAGGGCGCGGCTACGTGCTTCGCCGCATCATTCGACGCGCCATTCGTCATGGCAAGAAACTCGGTGTCAGGGACGCATTCTTTTTTAAACTTGTAAAACCACTTGTGGCGGAAATGGGCGAGGCTTACCCGGAACTCGGTAAAGCGCAGGCGCACGTCGAGAAAGTGCTGAAGAAAGAAGAAGAACGTTTTGCCGAAACGCTGGACCAGGGCATGGAGATCCTCGAACAGGCTATTAAGAAGCTAAAAGGCAAGGAAATCCCCGGCGAAGTGGTTTTCAAACTGTACGACACCTACGGTTTTCCCGTCGACCTGACGGCCGACATCGCGCGCGAGCGGGACCTCAGCGTCGATACCGCGGGTTTCGAGGCGGCCATGGAGGCGCAGCGTGAACGGGCACGTGCGGCGAGCAAGTTTGGAGCGGACGATAGCGCAGCGCTGCGCACGGATGCCGTCAGCGAATTCAGCGGTTACGAGGGAGTGGAGGGCAGCGGCACGGTCGTCGCCCTGTTCCGGGAAGGCGCTGCTGTAGAGGAGCTTGGCGAAGGGCAGGGAGGCACGGTGGTTCTGGACAAGACACCGTTCTATGCGGAATCCGGCGGACAAATTGGCGA
>JABDKF010000289.1 GCA_013003155.1 Woeseia sp.
ACGGATCCGCCGAGTGCCGTGAACGCAGCTACAACTGCGGCTGCAACCAGGGCGCCAGCAACGGCATACTCAACCGTTGTCAGGCCTTCTTCGCGGCGAAGGAACATCAGGATTCTTGCTTTCATTATTTTTCTCCAATTGGTTATTGCTTTTTTATGACTATCGACAGTCACTGTCGGTCGGCTTGCGGTCTACGTGTCGGATCGAATCTCAAGCGAGGGTCGCTCCGGGCAGACAGATCGCCGACCGAAGCTCAAGTTAGTCGAGTTGTCGGAAACGGAATAGAACGCAGTTGCCGTCCAACCGGACTATCTTGCTGCGTGGCGAATCCTGCGCGCACGGGCGCACTTTACATAATCCCGATAATCGGGCTTTGACAATAACGGGCAATTTTCGAAAAACAGGGATCATGAATGTGATCCACGTCGCAATTTGCAGGCGCGTTTTTCGGGATGATCAGCGTGATCCCACCAAGAAGGGGAATGCACCCTGGCCCGTAAGCCAACACTGCTCTGGATCGACCGGACCGTCTCTGTAAAGCACGCCGAGCTTTCGCCGCTGTTTGCCGAATACTGCGACGTTATCCCGCACACCAGGTCCGCCGAACTCGAACCGGTCCTCAGCCGTGGAGGATTCGACGGTATCTGCTTTGACGTGGATTACCCGGACCAGGACGCACTGGATTTGCTCCGCAAGACCAAGGCGCAGTTTCCATCCATACCGATTCTGATGTTGACGACACAACATTCAGAGGCGCTCGCGGTCTGGGCATTCCGCGCTGGGGTTATCGACTACCTGGTCAAGCCGGTTTCGCGTACGGATCTGAACCGATCCCTGAGAATTCTGAACAAGGTCGTTAGCTGTCATCGCACACAACGGTCGCGCTCAGTCCTGCAGATTTCGATTCCGATCCCCGCTGAAATCCCGTTTACCGTTCAAAAATCGGACGTCCGGCTGCTACCGGCGATTTACTACGTGCGCCGAAATTTTCGCTACAAGATCAAGAGCGAGGTTGTCGCCGACCTCTGTGACATGAGTCCGTTTCGGTTCAGTCGATCGTTCCACGAAACCTACGGCATCACGTTCCAGGACTTTGTCATTCGGCATCGCATTCTCGAAGCCTGCCGGCTTTTGAAGAATCCGAATATGAACATTACCGATGTCGCTTACGCGATTGGCTTCAATGACGCATCCTACTTCTCGAGGACCTTTCGACGCTGCATCGGTGTTGCACCGTCGGTGTATAGTTCGCAGTTCGAAGAGGGCTCAGACTGGGATTTCGACGCTGAATTTTTGCGCACCCGGTTGAAGTTGCCCAGTGAGCTGGCAACAGAAAGTCGCGCCTAGCAGGGAAAAGCTGCACAGCGCGTTTGCCGGTCGGCTCCCCGCAAAATGCTGCTGTCGTTCTGCAAGATAGTTCCGGTCTGCGATCACCAAAGTGACTAGCTTAGTGCAAACTGCGCACCTGGACCGGTTGGGAATGTCGCCAATGCCTGCACCCGCAAGATCTGTCACCAGAATGCTGATGAGCATTCTTTGCTCACTCGCTTTTCTAGGGGGATGCAGCACAGCGCCCGAGAAAACCATCGTCCAGGATCCAGACATCCCGGACTCCGGAACCATCGAGCACCGCATTGAGGAACCGATTGACCTGTATATCGAACCGCGGATTCCGTCACTGACAAGCGAAGTCTTGCCCCGCGCCGCGGGACACAGCTATCCCGAGGTGACCGTAGTTGCCGGGCCAGCTCTGGAAAAAGCACTGCTGACGGTGACGCGCCAACATTTTTCTCGCGCAACAGCAGTAACGGCTCAGGATCGCAAGCCGACGCTCATATACCGCCTACTGGCCTTCAAGCCAACCATTGTCGTCAAGCCCGGTGGCCTGAGATCGCAGCTCGACGTCTCTGCCCGCGTCGCCATCCAGGTTGCGATGCAGACGGCAACGGGGGAACACCTTTTTTCCACGACAGCCATCGGTACGAGCCACGTATCGGATACCCGGTTCACACCGAATGGGCGGCTGAAAGGCCATGGTGAGTTGCTCGAAGCGGTCACTCGGAATGCAATCATCGATGCAACCTACGAGATATCGAAAATTTTCGATAATGGCGGCAATGACATCGACGCCAGAATTCGCGCCAGCGCGACCGTATCTGACCTGAGCATCGAAACATTCGACGACGTCATCCTGTACCTGCGAACTGCACCACCTGTCATCGACTAGCGAGTAATTTCTAACCAAGACACGATGCGCTGAAACTTGAGTGTACGCGCCGATCGTCGCATTATCGGTCCGGGCATCCGTAAATTTCCGGGGGCAGCGTGAAGAGCCTGTTGCAGGCACTGGGGCAGGATTTGCTCAGCAGTCTTCGCGATTTGCTGCCGATCGTGCTCGTCGTCGTGTTTTTCCAGCTCGTGGTCGTGCAACAGCCGTTCGTCGGGCTGCTGACCCTGTTGACCGGTGCCGCGTTCGTCGTCGCCGGCCTGTCGTTTTTCATCTTCGGACTGCGCGTTGCGCTGTTCCCCATCGGCGAGGGGCTTGCTCACTCGCTCGCCGGTAAAGGCAGCGTGCTCCTGCTCGTCGGCTTCGCGTTCGCACTCGGATTCGGGACGACGATTGCCGAACCGGCGCTGATCGCCGTCGCCAGGGAGGCCGCCGACGTGTTCGCCGATGCCGGTGCAATCGGGGCAGACGATGCGGCGCGGGCAGAATTTGCGATCGGCCTGCGGCTGACGGTGGCCACAGCCGTCGGCGTTGCCCTGATCATCGGCGTACTGCGTATCGTTGCCGACTGGTCGTTGCCGGTACTGATCGTCAGCGGTTATGCGCTGGTGGTCGCATTGACCACCATCGCGCCCGAGGAAATTGTCGGTGTTGCGTACGACTCCGGTGGCGTCACGACGTCGACGGTCACGGTGCCGCTCGTCGCCGCACTCGGCGTAGGACTCGCCAGCTCGATCAAGGGCCGCAATCCGATGCTCGACGGCTTCGGGTTGATAGCATTCGCGTCGCTGACGCCCATCCTGTTCGTGCTCGTCTACGGGATGCTGGTCTGATGGATATCGTCAGCGCAGCTCTCGGTGTCATTGTCAGTGCAGCGCTGGACGTTCTGCCGATCGTGGTTTTCCTGTTCGCATTCCAGCGCTTCGTCATCGGTGGCAGGATCCCGAACCTGGCGCAAATTGTCGTCGGGTTGGTATTCGTCATCGTCGGGCTGGGCCTGTTCCTGGTCGGGCTGGAACAGACGCTGTTTCCCCTGGGCCGGGTCATGGCGGAACAACTGACGCATCCGACCCTGCTGGCCGAGTCCGGCGCGGTTATCAGCGGGTTGCCGCGGTGGCAGGACTATTTCTGGATCTATGTTTTTGCTGCCGCGATCGGCTTCAGTTCAACGCTGGCGGAACCGGCCCTGATCGCCGTCGCCATGAAGGCCAGCGTGGTGTCCGGTGGCGCGATTCACGTGCTCAGCCTGCGCATTGCCGTCGCAATCGGCGTCGGAATCGGCGTCGGGCTGGGATGCTTTCGTATCATTGCCGGCGTGCCGTTGCATTACTTCATCGCCGTCTGTTACATCATCGTTATCTTGCAGACGCTGATGGCGCCGCGCCTCATTGTGCCACTTGCGTACGACTCCGGTGGCGTCACGACATCGACGGTTACCGTGCCGCTGGTCGCCGCGCTCGGCCTCGGCCTCGCCGACGCGGTACCCGGCCGCAACGCCCTGCTGGACGGATTCGGGTTGGTCGCCTGTGCCTGCCTGTTCCCGATCATCAGTGTTCTTGCCTACGGCCAGCTGGCCGACTGGTATCAGCGATTTCGGGGTTCCGGATGACGCGTATCTTTCTTATTTACTGAACGAGGGTCACGACCATGCATTGCAAACTCATCGTAGTTTTCGTCGAAGACGCGAAAACGGACGACGTCATCAAAGCCGCACGTGAAGCCGGGGCGACCGGGTGCACGGTGATCAACAACGCGCGAGGTGAAGGCATAGAGGAGGAGAAGTCGTTTTTCGGCCTGACACTGTCAACCCAGCGCGACGTACTGCTGTTGCTGGTTGAGGCTCATCTCAGTCGTGACATACTCGAGAAGATCGGTGAGGTCGGGGAGTTCGATGCCCAGCCGGGAGCCGGTATCGCGGTACAGATAGACGTCGAGGACGCCGTCGGTATATTGCACCAGGCGGAAGAGCTCGAAGAGATTGTGGAGGAAAACCTATGACGGTTCGAAACTGGGGGCCGGTGCGCAACTGCATGCGCACCGACGTGACCGAGATCGACGGCAAGCTGGACGTCTGGTCCGCGCTGCGCGTCATGAAAGACGTCAGCGCAACGAGCCTGATCGTCAAGCGGCGTGACGAAAACGACGAGTACGGCATGCTGCTGTTCTCGGACATCGCAACAAAGGTCATCGCGAAGGACCGCGCGCCGGAACGCGTCAGCGTCTACGAGATTGCGACGAAGCCCTGCCTGACGGTCCGGCCGGACATGGAAATCCGGCTCTGCGCGCGTTTGTTTGAAAACTTCGGCATCGGTCATGCGCCGGTCGTCGAGGACGACAAGATCGTCGGCATCATCAGCTACTACCGGCTGGTGCTGCATGGCCTGATGCCGGAACTGGAATAGTCGCAGACGACCCGCTTCGGCACGACAGCAGAAGCTCGCCGCGCGCAATCGCGGTGAGTTCCCATTAGTTTGGAACACCGATTTTTTGTGACGCAAATCGCACTATCGCAGCAAATCGGTCGGCTAGTAACCTGCTGCTTGGTACGAATCCGGTCGAATTGTGACAAGCTTCAAGGACACCGCTCGCATCGTTGCGCTAAGATTTATTCCAACAGTGTGCTCTTGCAGGGAACGCCATGCACATTTTTTACAAGGTTATTTTTGTCTTTCTGTGCGCATCATTTTCAGCGCCGGTCTTCGCAGACGATTTCGTGTCCACGGTTGAACAAAACTTCCCGTACAAGGAGGTTGACGAGTCCTTTGGCGTCGCCAGTATCCGGGCGGGCCTGTGCCGGGCAGGAATGCCGTTTTCGATATCTCAGAAACGTTTCCAGGCGAGTACGAACATCGATTTCGCGAGCCGCATTCATGAAAAGCTTCGTACCCTGGGTGCCAATGCTTTCGTGATCGTCGAAATAGAGGAAGACACTCGCGTCAGGAGCATCTCGGTGACTCCTTATACGTGTGACTTGCGCTGAGTTTCTCACCCGTCCGCGGCCATTGAGTCTCACGAGATCGAACTGAGGGTGAACCGGCACAAAGAAACGGTCTGATTGCGGAAAAAAGATGAGCAATGGACACGCCCGTCAAGATTAGCGGCCGCTCAAGGTCCCTGGTGCTCCCTCAGGCTCTGCCGCTCACGAACGACCGCTCCTCTTCAATGGCGAGGTCCGCTTTACCCTCAGTAGAAGCCGGTCGAACGGTAGCTTTCGGGATGTTCTCGACTACGGCTTATGACCCGTAACAAACATAGGCATGGCAATCCTATGGATCAACGGACTCCATGCCCACCAATAGCCACGCGACCCGCTAATCGCTGATCAGTACGAACTCGCTGGTTGTCTCGATGGCGACCGAGACGATGATCATATACAAGAGCAACACCAAAATTGAGCGTAGCATCACGCCTATCCAACCCGACCCATACACCTTGCGGGCAGCAAGTCCGAAATAGCCCAGAAACGCTAAAAAAGCGACGGCCTGGATTAGGAGTAACGCGACAGTCTGGTTAGCGACTCCTTCCAGCGGCAATATGATCGAGAACACCACGTACGTAATACAATGCAAGTGCAGCGAGAAGATCAGATGATCGAAATACAATCGATCCCAGTACACAAGCTTCATCAGTAGCGCGAATACCGGTAATAGCAGGAACATGAGCGTCGGCAAATCATCCGACAAAAACCGAGCTTGTACAGCAGCATCGAATGTTGGATCTGC
>JABDKF010000316.1 GCA_013003155.1 Woeseia sp.
GGCAGGAACGCACGCACGTTGTCGATTTCGACGGTGAAACCGCCCTTGACGCGACCATTGATGACGCCGGTGACGACTTCGCTTTTTTCGAAGGCTTTTTCGAGCTGCGTCCAGGTACGTGCACGGATTGCTTTCTCGCGCGACAGGCGTGTCTCGCCAAAACCGTCCTCTACAGCGTCGAGCGCAACTTCAATCTCATCGCCAACAGCGACAGAGGCTTCGCCCTGCTCGTTGCGAAATTGTTCGATGGGGATGACGGCCTCTGACTTGAGACCTGCGCTAACGATGACGACGTCATTGTTGATGTCAACGATGGTGCCCATGATGATGGCACCCGGCTTTATTTGTTGACTGGCAAAACTTTCTTCAAATAAATCAGCAAAACTTTCAGACATTAGATTAAACCAAGAGAATCATTTACGACTCTCAACCCAATCGCACAGCCACATCCTGCGGCCGACGGTTACTTTCAAGAATGGACGGGGCGCTCCTGCCCTGTCCGTAAACACTCGTCGCTACGAGTGGCGTTCCTTTTCGCTGAGGCACCCACGCGCCCAATCGATAATCGTCTGGCTGACCTCATCGATCGTCAGATCACTGGAATCCAGTTTTCGGGCGTCGGCGGCAGGTCGTAACGGGGCAACCGATCGCTCGGAATCCCGCCTGTCACGATCCTCGATGTCCCGCGAAAGGGCGGCAAGGCTAACACCAAGACCCTTGTCTTTCAACTGCTTATGGCGCCTGCGCGCGCGCTCTTGGGGGCTTGCGGTGAGGAATATTTTGAGGACCGCATCGGTGAATACTACGGTGCCCATATCGCGGCCGTCGGCAACCAGCCCTGGCGGCTGCCGGAAGCCTCGTTGCAACCCCAGCAGGGCCTCGCGCACGGCCGGCCAGCGAGCTACAGCGGAGGCACGGGCGCCACACTCTTCGGTACGGACCTCGTGGCTGACTTCGCTCCCCGACAGCCATATCTGCTCAGTGCCGTCCGCCGCGGAAGAAAATCGCACCGGCAGCGCAGCGGCCAGGGCCGCGAGCGCCTCCTCATCGTCTCTGTCGACCCCCGCATTGGCGGCCGCGAGCCCCAACAATCGGTACAACGCCCCGCTATCCAGCAGATGGAAGCCCAACGCGGTCGCAACACGACGAGCAACGGTACCCTTGCCGGAACCGCTGGGGCCATCGATTGCAATCACCGGTTGTGCCCGGTCACCCGCCATGCTCACACCTCATGCTTACAGTGTATGTCAGCTCCGAGTTCGCGCAGGCAATTCTCGAAGCCTGGAAATGATGTTACGACACTGGCGACATTATTGATGGTTACCGGTCCTTCTGCGATTGTCGCGGCGACTGCGAAGGCCATCGCAATGCGATGATCGCCATGACTGTCGACGGTGCCCGGCCGAAACGTGCCGCCGGTCACCCGCGCACCGTCCGGCAGCTCCTCCACCGTAATGCCCAGCGCCTGTAGCCCCTCTGCCATGGCCGCAATGCGATCGCTCTCTTTTACCCGCAATTCTGCGAGGCCGCGAAATTCAGTCGTACCCGTCGCGCAGGCTGCCGCAATAAAAAGTGCCGGGAATTCGTCGATCGCCAGGGGCACCAACGCCGGGTCGACGTTGATCGCCTGCAGGTGCGATGCGCGTGCCTGCAAAGTGGCGACCGGCTCGGCGCCATGCATGCGCTGGTCCACCATCTGAATTTGTGCCCCCATCGTCCGCAGGATTCGCAAAACGCCGTCCCGTGTAGGGTTGATGCCGACATCCGTCAGTTCGACGGACGCGTTTTCGGAGAGCAATATCGCAAGCAACGGAAACGTGGCCGACGAAAGATCGGCAGGAATCTTCAACTGAATGCCTTTTAGCGACGTGCCGGAATCCAGACGTATCGTGCCGCCTTCTGTGGTTACCCGCGCGCCCATCGCCTTGAACATGCGTTCACTGTGATCGCGCGTCACCGCGGGCTCGCGGACAACCGTCGGGCCTTTTGCGTACAAACCCGCCAGCAATAACGCCGACTTTACCTGGGCACTGGCGACCGGCAATGCATAGTCGATGCCGTGCAGGTCGCGACCACCAGTCACGTGCAGCGGCGGACAGCCTTCCCGGCTTGAAATCTTTGCACCCATTTGCTGCAACGGGTCAATGACACGGGCCATGGGCCGCTTCGACAGCGACTCATCACCGATCAACTCGGTACTGAATGACTGCCCGGCCAGCAAGCCGCTAAACAAGCGCATTGCCGTACCGGAGTTGCCAAGATCGAGCGGCTTCTCGGGCGCTTCCAATCCGTGCAGGCCAACGCCGTGCACAACGACCGCGGTGTCGTTTACACGCTCAATATTTACGCCCATGGCACGCAAAGCCGCGAGCGTCGACAAGCAGTCTTCGCCGGGCAGGAAGCCCGTAACGTTTGAAATACCGTCGGCCAATGCGCCAAACAGCAACGCGCGGTGCGATATGGATTTGTCGCCCGGTATTCGCACGGAGCCGCCGGCCAGCGCGGACGGGTTCACTTCAAATCGCATCAGCTGGCTGCGTTTATCGAATAGCCCGCGGATAGGCACCCAGCACGCGGTAAAGCGAACTGATGCCCTCCAGCTCGGCAAGGGCAGAAGTCAACGGCGGTTCTTCAGCGTGACCGTCCAGGTCGAGAAAAAAGACGTAATCCCATCTCTTGCGGCGCGACGGTCGCGACTCGATGCGGGTAATGTTTACGTTGTGTGTCGCAAGGGGCTGCAACAAATTATGCAGAACGCCGGCACCCGTGGTATCACTCGTGGACACCATGATTGTTGTCTTGTCTTCGCCGCTGGCCGCGAGCAACTTGCGCCCGACCACGAGAAAACGCGTCGCATTATCTGCGCGGTCTTCAATGTTATTGACCAGGATTTTGAGGTCATAAACTTCGGCCGCGGTGTCACCACCAATTGCGGCCGTGCCGTCCTCATCGCGCGCCCTGCGCGCGCCAACCGCGTTACTGCTGACACCAATCAATTCGACCTGCGGCAAATGCTCTCGCAACCAACCACGACACTGCGCCAGCGCCTGCTGGTGGGCGCAAATTCTTTCGATTTTTTCGAGGCCCGCCTGCCGGCCGAGCAAATGCTGCTCGATACGCAGCTCGATTTCTCCGCCAATCTTTAGTGGCGAGGAAAGAAACATGTCGAGCGTGTTGTTGACCGTGCCCTCGGTTGAATTCTCGATCGGCACGACACCGAAGTCCGCCACACTCGATTCAACTTCCTGGAACACCTCATCGATGGTGCCGAACGGCAAGGCCCGCACCGAATGGCCGAAGTGCTTGTAGACCGCAGATTGGGTGAACGTGCCTTCCGGCCCCAGGTAACCAATCTTGAGGGGCTCCTGTTGCGCGAGACAGGCAGACATGATCTCCCGGAACAGCCGCAATATTTCCTCATCCTTAAGCGGCCCCTTATTGCGATCCAGCACGCGTCGTAAGACCTCTGCCTCGCGCTCGGGACGATAGTATTCAACGGCTGCCGCAAGCTCACCTTTCGAAAGCCCTACTTGCTGAGCATATTTGGCGCGCTCGTTGATCAGCGCATGGATCTCCTGATCAACCTCGTCAATGCGCTTGCGGATAGAATCGAGATCGACGGCCGCCGGCTGTTGTGGCTTTTTGCTCATGGTCAGAACCCTTTGGCTGTCGCCCGTGCGGGGCAGAGATCCTGCCGGTGCCCGCGCCGCCTGCTCAGGATATCGGCTTGCCGAGATTTCGCAATCGAAGTACGCC
>JABDKF010000060.1 GCA_013003155.1 Woeseia sp.
CCGGTTAGGTGATTCGAACACCCAATCCGCCCTCCCATCTGTAACAGCGCCTCTCCCATTTGGTGCGGATTGATCTTTAGTGACAAAAATCAGGAAACCGCAGGTACCCCTTAAAGGACTAAATCGAGGGCAGGAAGGAATGGTGCCGGTTAGGTGATTCGAACACCTGACCCCATCATTACGAATGATGTGCTCTACCAACTGAGCTAAACCGGCGTAGATTGCGTTGAAGTGGCTCTCGGGTGCGCCCCGCGGGCGCGAGTATAGCGTCGTAGAAACCGGCACGCCATAGCGCACAACGTCTCCGTTCTACGACTCCTTCGCGCTATTCCTCAGCCGAATCATCACCTCGATACCTTCCTGCTCGGTGCCGGCGGGTAGCGGCGGCAGGCCGCGAACTTCGATTTCGCCTGCGGGAATATCCCGCAGCTCGCCAGAATCCACGTGGAAGAAATGATGGTGCGGGTGGGTCGTCGAATCGTAGTACTTGCGGCTTGCATCGACGTGCAGTTCACGGACCAGGCCGCGCTCGCTGAAAAGCTTCAGCGTGTTGTAGACGGTCGCTTTCGAGACTCGCCGCCCGCGCTGCTGCAACACGTCGATAATTTGATCGGCTGACACGTGCTGCGGTTTGTCCAGCAACACCTCGGCGACTTCCATGCGCTGTGTCGTTGGCAGCACGCCGCTCGCGGTCAGCTTTTTGAGAATGTCCTCACGCGACATGAAAATTCACCAAAACGTACGAGTCGAGCTGCTCAGTATAGCGAATGCCCGGCCTCGTGGCTGCCTGAGGGTTCGCAAATAGCGGCAAAACGCCGGCTTTCTCAGGGTGCGCCAGGCCGCGTGGCTGCCTAGTCTTGGCATTGGACACGATTCGTCCGGGAGTCGCACCAATGCGCCGGGAATCAGGCTATACCCTCTTCGAACTGCTGATGACAGTCGCGCTGGCCGCGCTGCTGCTGTTCGTCGGCGTCCCGTCGCTGGGCAAGATAGCCGCCGACAATGAGCTGCGCGCCCAGATCGATCCCTTGTTTCATGCCATCCACCTGGCCCGCAAGGAATCCATCATGCGACGGGAGGTCATCACCCTTTGTCCCAGCGTAGACGGGGAATTGTGCAGTAACGGGACAGACTGGTCCGCCGGCTGGCAGATGTTCGTCAACCGCGATCGCGACCACCCCGCGCAGCGAGACGACGGAGAGATTGTGCTGCGCCGCCACGCGGGCAACGACCGGGTGCGTATTGTGGCCAATCGGCGCTCTTTTACACTGCGCGCCACCCAGCGCCGGGCGACGAATGGCACCTTCATTTTTTGCGATCGGGGAGGACGGATTTCGAGCCGGGCTCTAATCGTCAGCTATACCGGCCGGCCTCGCGTCGCCAGGCAGACCCGCGACGGCGAGACCTACCGCTGCAAAGATTAAGTTAAATGGCCAGAGCCAAAATCGACCGCTCGTCCGCCTTCGTGCGCCACCCGTCAGGTCAACGCCAGGTCATTAATAGGGCACCGTATATTGCTGCCCATGAACAGACAAAACGAAACGGGCTTTACTCTTTACGAGCTGCTGATTGTAATCGTGATCGTTGGGATCATTGCCTCCATTGGTATTCCCGGCCTCAGCGAATTTGCACAAAATAGCCGCATCACCGGCGTCGCCAACGACCTGCACAGCAGCTTTCTGCTGGCGCGCTCGGAAGCGCCTCGTGTGAAGAATAACGTGACGGTCTGCAGCAGCGAGAACTCGATGGACGATGAGCCGGATTGCGATGACAAGCCGGATTTCCCGTTCAGGGGTGGCTGGATTGTTTTTATTGATGCAGACGGCGACAACGACGCCACTGATTCGGCAGGCCAGGAAATCCTGAGGCGCCACCCCGCCGTGCCCGACACGATCCAGATCGAGACCAACGACGATGACGCGGTTCTGTTCAGCTACGGCGCCAACGGTATGGGCCGGCGAAATTTTGACGATGATTCAGACCTCATCGTACAGACGATCATTATTTGCGACGAGCGCGGCAACGAGCGCGCCTCGGGTGGCTGGTCATCCGCACGTTTCATCCGGCTGACGCCTTTGGGCCGCCCTGCCGTGCTGCGCGATGTCAATCAAATCGAAGCAGCCGGTAGCTGCCCCGACTAGGGATGCCGGCACACCTTTATAAACGCACACACAGCTCAAACACGACCATGACGAATCGGAACAGCACTATGACGAGACAGACACACAGGATGACCAGCACGGCACGGCTACCGGTCCGCGGCTTTACGCTGATCGAGGTCCTTGTCGCGCTCATCGTCATGTCCGTTGGCATGCTCGGCATTGCCGGCCTTTATGTGCACGGCCTGAAGGCTGGGCGCACCTCGACATTCGCACACGGCGCGGTGGTTCTGGCCGGCGACGTCGCCGATCGTATCCGCGCCAATCCAACGGCGGGAGCCGTGTACGAAGGTGGCGGCGCGAATAATTCATGTGTAGACGGCGGCGTTAATTGCACCCCCGCACAAATGGCCGCGCACGACATCCTGCTTTGGACTACGCAAGCCACTGACACGTTGCCGAATGGCGCGATTGACGTCGACTATACCGCCGGCGTCGGACTCGACCCGGCAACCTACGAGATTACGGTGTCCTGGACGGAGCCTGGTGAAAACCTGAGCTATCAGATATTGATACCGGTCCGTGAAATTTAATTATGACGGGAATAGTTAACAACATGATTAAGAGCGCTCACAACCAACGCGGCATGACCTTGATCGAGCTACTCGTCGCCATGGCGATTGGCTCATTCCTGATGATCGGCACCGTCCAGGTTTACAACCAGAGCCGCGAAGCATTTGTGGTCAATGAATCGATTGCCCGCGTGCAGGAAACCGCACAGTTTGCAATCGACACCATTGAATTCGATCTCCGCATGGCCAGTAACTACGGCCGCAACTCCCGCGGCCTGGCTGTCGAAGGTCGGTCGCTGCCCGGCGATGCAGATCCTAACAACCTCGATGCGCCCGCTAACTGTGGCGCGCGCTGGGCGCTTGATCTCGGACGACCGGTTGAAGGGGAGAACAACACCTACACCCTGGCGTGTGGCGCAACCGGCGGTGCCCAGCCGAATTCCGATAACGTAACGGTACGCCGCGCGACGGTCCAGCCGACCGTATTGGATAAAGACCGGCTACAGATTCAATCAACGCGCATCCAGGGAGAAATCTTTCAGGATGACAATGTGCCGACTGCCTTTAATGCGGCAACCTCGGCGACGCATGACCTGATCGTCAACACTTATTACGTTGCGGCAGACTCCGAGCTGATTCCCGGCGTGCCCACCCTGCGTCGCAAATCGCTTGGCGTGCAGGGCGGCAATCCGGCCATTATCGACGAGGAAGTCGCGCCCGGCGTTGAGAACCTGCAAATCCAGCTCGGCGTCGACGTGGATGGCGATAACTCTGTGGATCGTTACGTCAATCCGGACGACGTCATTATTACGCCCGGCAATCCGGCGTTTATTCCCGCAGCGCGCATCATAACCGCGCGCCTCTGGCTGGTCGTGCGCTCGATTGATCCGGAAGTCACACTGACCGATACGCAAGACTATGAGCCCGGCGACGTCGACCTCGGCGTGCCGGCAGATCAGTTTCGGCGCATGCAGGTATCAAAAACAATACTGCTCCGTAACACGCGGACTTGAGAAGAGAACGTTATGAATTCTATTTTGGAACACAGGCAATTGCCAAAACGTCAATCCGGCGCGGTGCTGGTTGTGGGCCTTATCCTGCTGCTCGTGGTGACGGTGCTGGCGATTTCCGGCATGAACACCGCGACGATCGAGCTGGCCATGGCGCGCAACGACCAGAACTATGAAAACGCCTTCCAGGTTGCGGAATCCGGACTGGAAGAAGCTATCGCCCAGGGCGGCTTTACCACATCAGGCCCGCCTACCCAGGTCACGCGCGCGATGAATGCCAACGACACCGTCACGGCGATCACCCAGTTTGAAACCTCGACGATCGTGCCGGACAGAGCCTTCAGCCTCGGTGTCGGCAGCGGCATCGCCGCCTACCATTTTAACGTGACAGCTACCGCAGAGTCCGAGCGCAACTCGGAACGCGACGCAGCGGCCGTCCACACCCAATCTTTTTATGTTATCGGACCAGAGACATCGACGCTGTAAGGCGGCGTACACGGAGTTTAGCCATGAACAGAAAACTGACTTTGCTACTTACCCTAGCCTTCCTGAATGCGGCGGCGTTGGCAGATATTAAAACGATCACTGAAGCCCACGAGATAAACCTGAACAACTTCAGGGCTCCAGGCACAACCAGCGGCACGATCAGTATGCGCGATTGCGATGCCTGTACACCGACGACGCTGCGGGTGAATGCCGACACGCGCTACTTCGTAAACGGCGAGGTAGTCAGCCTGGCGGACTTCCGGCAACAACTGGCGAGCAGTCGCAACAGGAACGAGACAGTTGTTATTGTTTCGCACCACCTGGAATCCAATACCGTCAGGGCCATCAAAGTCAGCCTGTAAGCGGCGCACAGCACATTAGAGGGACTTCACCATGTTAATGACTAACACCAAATTCAAAAACCTGCTGGCCGCCGCGGCGTTTAGCCTGCTCGTCGGCTCACCGGCGCTGGCAGACGACACCGAATTGCTGCTGTACACCCCGGACGTCAATAATGCGCCGCAGCCGAACGTCATGTTCATTCTTGACTCCTCGGGCAGTATGGATAGCCTGGAAGAAACCGAGCAGCCCTATGATCCCGCAGTGGAATTCGCCGGCGATTGCGATACGGGCTCGGTGTATTGGACCACCACCGACTCGGTACCGGATTGCTTGGTCGATGACAAGGCGGCCATCGGCAAGGACGACTTTAATTGCGCGTCCGCACTCGGACCGCTCAACGCATTCGGCACGTATACTGACCTGATGGCGCAGTACCGCAAGGACGACGCCACCGGCCTCGAGTTCTGGCAGCAAATCGAATACGACAATGATAGAGACCCCGTCGAATGCGCGAACGATTCCGGCGTGCAGGGCGAGGGCGACAAGGGCATGAACGGCGAAAAAGATCCCGGCGTATGGTATGCATCCGCGTTGACCGATGACGATGAATGGACCAATGTCGCGGCACTGGAAGTCAGCTGGGGCAGCGCACCGCGCAACGTGACCTACACGGTCTACGACGGTAACTACCTGAACTGGCAGCAGGACCCGCCGACCGTCGAGTTGTCGCGCAACGAAATTATGCGCAAGGTAATCATTAACCTGCTCAACTCGCTGGACAATATGAACGTCGGCCTGATGCGCTTCAACGGCAATGACGGCGGTATCATTATCGATGCGATCAAGGATCTGGAAACCAACCGGGCTGCGCTCGTTGCAACGGTCGATGCAATACCCGCATCCGGCAACACCCCGCTGTCTGAAACGATGCACGAGGCCGCGCAATACTGGCACGGGCTTGACGGCCATTACGCCAAACTGAACACCAACCCGGAAACCGACACGCTGGCTTTGCAAACGGGCTCAACAAGCTTGTACCGGGATCCAATCCTCGATTCCTGCGCGAAAAACTTTAACGTGCTGATTACCGATGGCCAACCCACCGCTGACAAAGAGACGCATACGCTGACCCCGACATTGCCGGGATTCGCGGCGCTGATGGGTCGCACCACCTGTGACGACGAGGGCTACGATGCCGAAGGCGACGGCATGTGCCTCGATGACGTGACCGAATGGCTGTCGAAAGCCGACCTCGATCCGGTGCGTGAAGATACGCAAAATGTCGTGACGCACACGATCGGATTTAACATCGACCTGCCGATCCTGGAAGAAACCGCTAAAGTATCCGGCGGCGAGTATTTTCTGGCCGACAATATATCGACACTGACTGCGGCGCTCGTGGAAATTGTGGCCAGCATCAACCGCCGCTCACTGTCATTCACTGCGCCCGCGGTCTCGGTCAACACGTTCAACCGCACGCAGAACTTCAATAAGCTGTACCTGACCATGTTCGGTGCGACATCAAATGTGCACTGGCCGGGCAACCTGAAGCGCTACGGTATTCGCGCCGGTCAGATCATCGATTCGAACGGTGCGGCCGCTGTCAATCCGGCGACCGGCTTTTTCTACGAGAAGGCGATCGGTGACTGGAATGACGGCAATGCCGACGGTAATGAGGTCCAGCTAGGCGGTGCCGCCATTAAACTACCCGATCCGGCCAACCGGGTGCTGCTGACGAACAACGGGCCCGACGAAGAATTGACGGTCGGCGACAACCTGATCACGCCCGCCAATGTCAACGCCTTTACCGATGCAGACTTCGGCCTGACCGGTGGCGCCGGGCAACCGACGCGCGAAGAACTGATCCGCTGGGCACGTGGCGAGGACGTAAAAGACGAGGACGAGGATCCGGACACCACGGTACGCTACGCGATGGGCGATCCGTTGCATTCGCAGCCTGCAGCGATCGTCTACGGTGGCACACCGACCAATCCGGACACGGTGGTGTATGTCGGCACGAACGACGGCTACCTGCACGCTGTCGATGGCGATACCGGTGAAGAACTGTGGTCGTACATCCCGTTCGAATTGCTATCAAACCTTGCCAAGCTGTACGAGGATCCGAAGTCGCAGTACAAGAATTACGGTATCGACGGCAATATCGTGCCGGTCGTCAAGGATGAGAATAATAACGGCATCATCGATGGCGATGACTATGTCTACATCGTCTTCGGCCTGCGCCGCGGCGGCACCACGTATTACGCGCTGGATGTCACCAACAAGAATGCGCCGAAGCTGAAGTGGTTTAAATCATACGATAATTTCGGCCAGACCTGGTCCACACCGATCGTTACCCGAATCGACGTCAATGGGATCCAGAACGACGACAACGCAGTCCTCGTGATCGGCGCAGGCTATGACACCGTGCACGATTCCGGCGCGCTGCCGCCGGTTCCCGATGCCGCTGGCGCCGGCCTGTACTTTATCGACCTGGAAGACGGCGACGATCTCTGGGACGCGGCGCGCGACGGTGCGGATCTCAACCTCGATACACTAACCCGCGCCATCCCGTCCACTATCCGCGTGCTCGACATCAACGGCGACGGGTTTGCCGATCGCATGTATGCCGCGGACATGGGCGGCCAGGTGCTGCGCTTTGACATCTTCAACGGTGAAGGTGACGGCAATCTCGTTACCGGCGGCGTCATCGCGCAACTCGGTAACGAAGGCAACGACAGCCCGACCGCCGCAAGCAACCGGCGGTTTTACACCACACCCGACGTGTCATTGGTGACCGACCCACTGGAGACGCGGCGCTTTCTTGCCATCAGTCTCGGCAGCGGCTACCGCGCACATCCGCTGGACACCAGCGTCGACGATTACTTCTACTCGCTGCGTGACCCGGACCCGTTCCGTCAGCTCAGCCAGGACGAATACAATGACTACGACATCATCACCCACGATGAACTGGTCAACGTGGCCGGCGACGTGCGGGTCGAACTCGAGCCGGCGGACCGCGGCTGGAAATTCAGGCTGCCGGACAACCAGGCCGTCCTGTCGGACTCCACCACGTTCAATGATGAAGTGTTTTTTGTCGGCTTCACGCCGGAAGTGGATACCTCGGGTGAAGAATGCGCGGCCAGTGTCGGCACAAACTTCCTCTACCGCATCAGCGTCATCAACGGTGACCCGGTCGTCAACAACCTCGACGAGCTGTTGGCCGAAGAAGCGGATGCTGCACGCAGCGAGAAGCTCGGCCAGGGCGGCATCGCCCCGGCACCGCAGATACTGTTCCCGGGCGCGGATGATCCGGCAACCTGCGAGGGTGACGCCTGCACGCCGCCGCCCATCGGCTGCGTCGGCGTCGAGTGCTTTGACCCCGGCTTTGAGAACTTGCCGGTACGCACCTTGTGGACCCAGGACGGCATACAGTAAGGAAGTCAGGCAATGTAACGGGTGCCCCCGCCATCTGCTTGCGGGGGCACCGGTTGAATAGGGATTGAACATGGCAGAAGTATTAAACGGAGTTGGACCTATGCGTAAATTCACGCGCGGCTTTACCTTGATTGAATTACTCATCGTGATAGTAATCGTTGGCATTCTCGCGGCCATCGCGTATCCGAATTACGCCGAGTATTCGGCACGGGCCAAACGCACGGAAGCCAAGGCGGCGCTGTTGCAAATAGCGACCAACCAGGAACGCTTTTATTTGCAGAACAACACTTATACGGATGACATGACGAAGCTCGGCTTTTCGGCATCTGGCGATTACGAAACCGACTCGGAAGCCTATATCGTCGATATTACTTCCGCAGACGCCAGTAATTTTAGTGCCACCGCGACGTACCAGCTAGGCGGTGAGGAAGTGAGCAAATGCCTGACGTTCACCATTGACGGGCGCGGCACAAAAGAGTCTGCACCCTACGATGATTGCTGGACGCGCTCACGCTAACGGGTCCGCGACAGAATTAAAAAATGCCGGCTTGCTGCCGGTATTTTTTTGCCCCGGGTATTAGTGGGTCAGGATTCCGCGTCCTGCTGCGGTGCGGAGGTCGTTTCACGGCCGGTAAGAAACAATGCGTCAATAATCAAGAATGCCGCGCCGACCGAGATCGCCGCATCCGCAACGTTGAACGAGGGAAACGGCCAGCCCGCGATCAGGACCTGGATAAAATCAATTACGTGCCCGAGATGCAGCCTGTCGACTAGATTACCGACAGCGCCGCCCAGGACGAGCGCCAGTCCCAGCGGCAGCACGGTCTGCCGTTCACGGCGCAGTTGCCAGAGCCAACCCGCGATAAACAAACTCACAATCGATGCAAGACCGGTGAAAAACCAGCGCTGCCAGCCGCCGGCATTGGCCAGGAAACTGAATGCCGCGCCGGGATTCTCCTGGTGTGTGATGTTGAGAAACGGCAGGACGGATATTTTCGAGAACAGCGGTACGTGCTCGAGTATCAGCCATTTGGTCAGCTGATCTGCAATCAGGACTACCGCGGCCAGTATCATCCAGTAGATAAATCGTCGCGCCGGCCGCGCGGTGCGTGCCGCTGCATTGGTATCCGTGTCGGAATCTGTATTCATGCGGCGAGTATCTCACGAGCGGCCGCACTGTCGCGATGCATCTGTTTGATCAGGGCCGCCGCATCATCGAATTTCTCTTCGCTACGCAGGCGGGCGATAAAGTCCACGTGAATGTAGCGGCCGTAGATATCGCGGTCAAAATCAAACAAATGCACTTCGAGCAAAGGATAAGTCCCCGCAAAAGTCGGCCGCGTGCCCACGCTGGCGACGCCGGCAAGCGGCGTATTGCCCAGCCCTGAAACCCGTACTGCAAAGATGCCGTGAACCGCACCCTGACGCCGGTTGAGATTAACGTTGGCAGTCGGGTACCCCAGCGCGCGGCCCAGCCGCTTGCCACGGACAACCCGGCCAGACATGCGATAGTCGCGACCGAGAAAACGGTGTGCCTGGGCCAGGTCACCGCGCCGCAATGCATTCCGTATCGCGGTGCTGCTCACACGCTCACCATCGATCATTACGCTGGGAAATTGCTCCACCGAAAAGCCAAGCGCACGCCCCGCCCGCTTGAGCACTTCTACATTTCCCTCGCGGCGCGCCGCGAACTGAAAGTCGTCGCCGATCACCAGGTGATGTGTGTTCAGGCTCTGGATCAACAGCTGACGGATGAACGTGTCCGCCTTGATGTCACGCATTTTTTCGTTGAAGCGCGGGCAATAAAAAATATCGACACCCGCCTCGCGCAGCGCGTCGAATTTTTCGCGGAAGCGCATCAGCCGCGCGGGCGGTGCCGCTTTGGCGAAAAATTCCTTTGGGGTGGGTTCGAAACTCATCACCACGGATGGCACGCGGCGTTGACTGGCTTCGGCAACGACGCTACCTAACAGCCGTTGATGCCCCAGGTGCATGCCGTCGTAGGCGCCAATTGTGACGACGCTACCCCTGGCAACGCGTTCGTACAAAGAATTGCTGGTTTGCCTAACGAGGAACATGGGCGCTACTTCAGGAGCTGTCGGTAAGTGCGATGACACATTGTACTGTGACTCGGCACGGCCGTGCATGGATAAAGCAATCTCATGTTAACCCAGTCGCAACTGCGCAGGTCGCAACCCACTCAGGGCGAGAACGATGAAATAAACGGCGGCTGCCACGCCCACCGTCAAGCCCAGCCAGCCGGCGCGTGCCCAGATGTCGGCGGCCAGCCACCAGTCAACAGGCCGTGCCAGCCAGTTAAGCGCCAGGATCATCACGGCGTTGGCCGCTACGATCCGAAGCGTCAAAACGGGCCAGCCCGCACCGTGGCTTAACGCGCCGTCGCGCCGCAATCCGCGGTACAACAAGCCGGCATTCAGGATTGCAGCCACGGAAATGGCCAGCGCCAGCCCGGCGTGAGTCGCCGGATAATCAATCGACGTCAGCCACCACGCGAGCGCCACGCTCAACACGAAATTTACGGCAAG
>JABDKF010000320.1 GCA_013003155.1 Woeseia sp.
GGACAAAACCGACCTTGGGCACCAGTGCTCAAATGTCTGCTTTCTCGAGTGCCGAGATTTCGGCGCCACTTTTCTGGAGGGGGATGGCGACACATATGCAAACTCGTCAAAAATGGATTCAGTTTCAAAATGCTATGACCGGGGTATACTCGAAAATACGATCTTCACGCTTCTTGTTGTCCTCGTTTGCATCCACGATGAGCTTTGCGGCGGTTCTTCCAATCTCCCTTCGCGGCGTCCGGGACGTTATGATCCTGATCGGTAGGCTTTCAATGAAATCGAGCCCGTTGAAACCCGCAAGAGTTAGCGCGTCAGGAACTACTATTCCGGCAGCGATACAGTGAAACGCGCCACCGGCTGCGAGATCGTCATTCGAATAGTAGATGCAGTCGAGATCAGGATATTCCTCGAGCATTTGGGACGTAAGTTCCCGCCCGGCCGTAACTGTCGACGGACTATCGCCGATCCGGGTAGCGACAAGGTTCAGGCCCGCTTGCGAAAGTGCCTCGGTGAACCCTCCCATCCGTTTCCCGGCGCGGACATCAGTATCGACACCACATCCGATATAGGCAATGCGCTTACAGCCCATTTCAAGAAGCGCCTCGGCCATCGCCACTCCGGCAGAGTGATGAGAAAAACCGACACAGGCATCCACAGGCGTGCCGTCCAAATCCATGATCTGAACCACCGGGATGTCAGCGTTTTCCAACAATCGTTTTGCATCATCTGACTGATCCAGACCAGTGACAATCAGACCCGCCGGATTCCACGACAGCATATTCCGGATAACATCGTATTCTTTGTCTAAATCATAGTCCGTGACACCGAAGACTGGTTGCATGCCGCTGCCTTCAATGGCTTCAGCAATACCGGCAAGAACTTCTGCGAAGACTATGTTTGCCATACTTGGAACGACCACGCCAATCAGGTCTGATCGTTGGCCTGACAGCGATGAGGCTAGATGGTTGCCGACATAGCCGATCTTCCTCGCGGCATGCCGAACCTTCTCGGTATTGCTGTTAGACACATCGCCAGCACCGCGCAGGGCGCGCGATGCAGTCATCTTGCTCACGCCCGCCTCAGCGGCAACATCGGCCAACGTGACTCGAACCTTCCCGTCCAAAATTCAGTTCCCTCAGCTATTTCCGCACCTGTCTGGCCTAACGGCTCGTCGCTAACGTGGCAATTGTCAGGTCCATGAAAGCATCAATGATTGACTTATGGTATCCGTACCGGTATCGGTACCATAAGTCAAGAATCACGTTACACGAGGTCAGCAAAATGCCCGATACGTTCAGAACCGCAGTCATTGGTCTTGGGTCGATGGGATATGGGATCGCTCAGTCTTGTCTGCGCGCTGGCCATGTCACCCACGGCTTCGATGTTGTCCCGTCCCAGATTGAAAGACTTAAGTCCGAAGGCGGAGCGAAGGGGGACTTGGCTGATATCGCCGGGACACTAGATGCTGCAGTCATCGTGGTCCTGAATGCTGCACAAACCGAAGAAGTCCTGTTTGGTGAAGAAGGCCTGGTCCGGATGATGCGAAACGGGGCGGTGGTCCTGGCATGTGCGACTGTCCCACCGGATTTCGCCCGAAGCATGGAAGCGCGATGCAGCGCCTTAGGTATCCACTATCTTGATGCACCGATTTCAGGCGGGTCCGCGAAGGCGGCCAGCGGTCAGCTTTCGATCATGGCCTCCGGTACGCCGGACACCTTCGCCGCCGCCCGACCAGTGCTGGACGCCACCGCCGAAACTGTGTTCGAGCTTGGAGACACCGCCGGTTCAGGATCAGCGATGAAAGCGGTCAACCAATTGCTAGCCGGGGTTCACATCGCGACGATGGCCGAAGCCCTGACGCTTGGCATGACCCAGGGCGTTTCGCCTGAGAAATTTGTTGAGGTCATCAGCCAGTGTGCGGGCACAAGTTGGATGCTTGAAAACCGCGCCCCGCATATCGTTGCCGGAGACTACACGCCGCTCAGCCAGGTCAATATCTGGCCGAAGGACCTTGGCATAGTTCTCGATATTGCCAAATCGGCCAGTTTCAGCGCCCCGATCACTGCGGCTGCACTTCAGCAGTACCTTGCTGCCGCCGGGATGGGCCTGGGCCGTGAGGATGATGCAGCGGTGGCCAAGGTCTATGCCCGCAACGTGGGTCTAACATTGCCAGGAGAAGCGTGATGTTGCTGGGATGCATTGGCGATGATTTCACGGGATCGAGTGATCTTGCAAACACTCTGGCAAAGGGCGGTATGCGGACAGCGCAATATACCGGCATTCCGGGTGGCCCCGCGGGCGATGACGTTCAGGCCGGGGTCGTCGCGCTGAAGTCTCGCTCCATCGAACCCGCCGATGCCGTGCGCCAGTCGCTGGCCGCGCTGGATTGGCTCAAGCGTCAGGGGTGCGAACAGTTCTTCTTCAAGTATTGCTCGACCTTCGATTCCACCGCGAAGGGCAACATCGGACCTGTGGCAGATGCTTTGGCTGAGGCGCTTGAAGCCCATAAAGTCATCATTTGCCCCGCATTTCCGGGCACCGGGCGATCCATCTATCAGGGGCATTTGTTCGTCAAAGACAGCTTGTTAAGCGAATCCGGCATGCAGAACCACCCGCTGACACCGATGAGTGACCCTGACATTCGACGTTGGTTGGCCCTGCAAACGCGCCACGAGGTCGGCCATATCGCTGCCCTTGCCGTGTTCGCCGGTGCCAAAGCGATTGCCCAAGAGTTAAGCGATCAACAGGCTGCCGGAAAACGTCATATCGTTGTGGATGCGATCCGCGACGAAGACCTGATTGAGATTGGCAAAGCTGCTAAAGGCTTGCCGCTGATTACCGGCGGTTCCGGTGTTGCGCTTGGATTGCCTGCAAACTTTGGATGTGCTCCAGGCCCCGTCCCCTGGGCTAGCCAAGCTGGAAAATCTATGGCGCTCTCAGGCTCTTGCTCCATTGCAACACGTGCCCAGGTGGCGCACCACGCTACTACTAATCCAACGCACGAAATCATTGCAGCAGACGTCATCGAAGGACGGCTTACCCCCGAAATTATCGCGGATTGGCTGATCGGAGCTGACGGAATTCCCTTGGCCTATAGTTCGGCGGACCCGAAAGCCATCAAGCAAGTACAAGAAGAATACGGGCTTGAGAAATCCTCTGATGCATTGGAAGCATTCTTTGCCGAGACAGCCAAACTCGCGGTCGAACGCGGGGTCACACGTGTCATTACCGCTGGCGGTGAAACATCCGGCGCAGTTGTTGAAGGACTTGGACTCAATATGCTTGAAATCGGTCCCGAAATTGATCCCGGCGTTCCGGCATTGCGCGCAAGTTCTGATCTGGTCCTCGCCTTGAAATCGGGGAACTTCGGTGCCGAGGGATTCTTTGAAAAGGCCGATAGAGTTCTAAGAGGTGAGGCATGAGTAAAAGCCATCTGAGAGAGCAGATTTGCACTCTTGCGAAGTCGCTATTTGACCGAGGCCTGACCCACGGCAGCACCGGCAACATCTCGGCCCGAACCGAAGACGGCGGGTTGCTGGTGTCCCCGACCGGCACCAGTTTTGGTCGCCTTGATCCGAGCCGCCTTAGCCGATTTGATGCCAAGAGCAACTTCATCGACGGCGACAAGCCGACAAAAGAAATGCCGCTGCATACCGCCTTCTACGACACCCGCAGCACGGCAGGTGCGGTAGTGCATCTGCATTCCTGCCATTCGGTTGCCTGGTCGATGATGCCCGATGCGAATGAGGATGACTTCCTGCCGCCCCTGACCCCTTACGGGATCATGAAATTGGGTCGTGTGAAGCTCTTGCCTTTCTTTCTGCCCGGCGATCCCGCCATGGGGGAAGCTGTGCGCGGGCTGGCAGGCAAACGATCTGCCGTGATGCTTGCCAATCACGGTCCTGTTGTGGCGGGCAAGGATGTCGAAGCCGCCTGCAACGCAATCGAGGAATTGGAAGACACCGCGCGCCTTGCCATGATGATGCACGGCATGAACGCCAATGCGTTGACTCAGGAACAGGTCCGCGCCGTCGTGAAAGAATTTGATGTGGAGTGGGACGAATGACGCAATTCTCTGCCAACCTCGGTTTCCTGTGGGCTGACCGCCCATTGCCGCTAGCAATCCGCGCCGCCAAGGCAGCCGGGTTCGACGCCGTTGAATGTCATTGGCCCTACGACACCCCTGCGGGCGAAGTGAAATCCGCCTTGGAGGAAACTGGTCTGCAAATGCTTGGCCTCAACACACGGCGCGGCGATGTAGACGCTGGGGACAACGGGCTAGCGGCAATCCCGGGGCGCGAAGCTGAAGCCCGAGACGCAATAGACGAGGCCATTGAGTATGCCATCCAGATCAGTGCAGGCAGCATTCACGTTATGGCGGGCTTCGCCGAATGTGCCGAGGCGCGCAATACGTTTATCGACAACCTGGTTTACGCCTGTGACCAAGCTGAGCGACACGGTCTAACGATCTTGATCGAACCTCTGAACGAACATGACGCTCCTGGCTATTTCCTGCAAACTACCAAGCAGGCGGCGGAGATTATTGAGGATGTCGGTGCCGCGAACCTGAAGTTGATGTTCGACTGCTACCATGTCGGTCGCACCGAGGGCGAAGTGATCGCCCGGCTGAAAGCCCTATTGCCAGTTATCGGGCACATCCAGTTCGCTTCCGTGCCCGACCGGGGCACACCGGATCACGGTGAGGTCGATTATCAGCAAGTGTTCTCACAAATCGACGCCTTGGATTGGGGCACTCCCTTAGGGGCGGAATACAAGCCCCAAGGCGAAACGGACGTGTCGCTGGCCTGGATGTCAATGCCAACCTGAAACCGGACTTTCGCTGCAATAGAACGAAAACACAAAATGGGCTCGATGCCGTCGTTCGAGGCTGAATGATCCAGAGGCTGCTTCCAAGGGCCGAACGTCTGGGTCTTGTCCTATCCAACTGATGACAGGACATTATCCGCGTCGCACGAACTTCGCTTCTGGGGTGCCACACTTGGTGGAGGATGCCGCGCTGCAATAGGC
>JABDKF010000067.1 GCA_013003155.1 Woeseia sp.
AACAATCGTGGCACTTCTGCTGGCAGGTATCTGCGCATGCTCGCAAGAGGCGCCGCAAATCAAAGCGGCGGCAGTTCAATCGGCAGCCAAGTCCGATACTGTCAGCTTCAGCAACGATGTTCGCCCAATTCTCGAAACGCGCTGCATTGCCTGCCACGCTTGTTACGACGCGCCCTGCCAGCTGAAGCTTACGGCGTACGACGGAGTACAGCGCGGGGGCTCGAAGGTGCCTGTTTACGACCCCGAGCGATTGCGCGAAGCGCCGCTGACCCGACTGTTCCTGGATGCGCACTCGGAGGAAGGCTGGCGGGCCAAGGGTTTTCATTCCGTGGTGGACGCGTTGGGCGAAAGTGACGCGTCAATTCTCGAGGGCATGCTCGCACTGAAAACCAACAACCCGCTGCCGGATGCCCCGCGACTTCCGGACGACCTGCCGCTGGACGACAGTTCAAGCTGGCAGTGCGCTGCCAATCTGGACGAGTTCGCCGACTTTGCCGATGACTATCCGCAGCGTGGCATGCCTTATGGTTTGCCAGGATTGAGCGATAACGAACTGGCCACTATTGATCGCTGGGTAGCCGACGGCGCCGTGGACGATACCGACTACTCGCTGAGCGAGGCGGAACAGCAGGCGATCGCGCGCTGGGAGACATTCCTTAATAAGGAAACGTTACGCGGTCAGCTGGTGGCTCGCTACGTGTATGAGCACCTGTTCCTCGGCAGCCTCTATTTCCCGGACGTCGAGAATCGACGGTATTTCCAGCTGGTGAGATCGCGCACACCGCCCGGGACCGCGATCGACGTTATCGCGACGCGCCGCCCTTACGACGATCCCGGCGTGGAACGTGTTTACTACAGGCTCCGGCTGAACCACGAAACCACTGTCGCCAAGACGCACATGCCTTACCGGCTGGACTCCATGCACCTCGAGAACTGGACGACATGGTTTTTCGATGCCGACTACGAGGTTAATTCCCTGCCCTCTTACGATATCAAGAGCGCATCAAACCCGTTCAAGACTTTTGCACAACTGCCGGCGAAAGCGCGTTACCTGTTCATGCTGAGCGAATCGAATTTTACCGTGAAAGGTTTTATCAAGGGGCCGGTCTGTAAAGGCCAGTCAGCGGTCAATGTCATCAGCGAACATTTCTGGGTGTTTTTCATCGATCCCGATTATCAGCGCGGCGAGCCCATGCTTGAATACCTGGCCAGCGTCCAGAGCATCCTGGATCTTCCGGCAGAAAAGGAAGACACGCTGCGCCTGTTTACTTCATGGGATGAATACGCGGAAAAGGAAAAAGCGTTTTTACAAAAGCGCCGCAAGTTCGTTGCACAACACCTGAACGACGGCGGATTTTTCGATCTTGATTTAATCTGGGATGGTGATGGCAAAAACCCCAACGCCGCTATCACCGTGTTCCGTCATTTCGATCACGCCAGCGTGCAAAAAGGCCTTATAAGCCAGCCACCGAAAACGGCGTGGGTTATTGACTACCCGTTGCTAGAGCGAGTTCATTACTTACTGGTGGCCGGCTATGACGTTTACGGCAACGTCAGTCATCAGCTGCTTTCGCGCATTTATATGGACTTTCTGCGTATGGAAGGTGAATCGATGTTCTTGTTGTTGTTACCGGCCGATAAAAGAAAGGCAAAGGCCGAGTACTGGTATCGCGGTGCAAATGATCGCGTCAAAGAATTCTTCGCCTTGACGAGTCTCGATACTCTGCCCTCGGGAGCGGTAGCAGAAACCGTTGATGATCCGCAGCTCGCGCTCTACGACAAACTGGAACAACACATCGGCAGTGCGATGTACCGAAAATTCCGGCTCGATGGGCAACCGGAATCAGTCATCGCACCGGTTCGCGCTGCAATTGATCGCTTACAGGCGGCGAAGGGCCGGGCACTGTCTTTTCTCCCTCACGTAACGTACTTGGAAGTGCTGCTGGATGATGGCCCCGGCTATTTTACGCTGATCAAGAACGTGGGTCATACGAACAATACGTCGATTTTGTTGGAAAGCCTAAGCATCGAACCGGATGAGACCACGGTGTCAATTGTGCCGGGCTTTATCGGTCCGCGGCCCTACGCCTTTATGCAAGTGGGTATCGGCAAGATCGATGAATTTACTGACTCATTGCTCGCACTGGATGATGATGACGACTACGGCGCGTTAATGGATCGCTACGGTATACGTCGGACGAGGCCGGACTTCTGGACACACTACGACCGCTACTCCGAAGGCTTTCGAAGCTTCAGCGCCGTCGATTACGGCGTGCTGGACCTCAACAAGCTCGAGAATCGCTGAGGCGACGAAACCTGGCAGTAGTTTTGTTGAATAGACGAACCTAACCCCGTTTATTGCATCGAGAATCTGGCGTGATCCGAACTGAAACCGACACTGATGAATGCCGCAAACTCTGGGAACTGTTTTCGCCTCGCGACAGTGCGTGGGATGATTGGAACCTGATGTTTGCTTTCCATCATCAGGACACGCACCGCTTGAATTTCCTGGTACACCAATCTTGCGATGGGCGTCCGGATGGCCTGGTTCCGCTCGTTCACGACACGGAGCAAAACCGCTTCATGCTCATGGCCGGCAGTTATCCCGACGGCCGCACTCTGTGGCTGAACTATCAGGACTTCCCCGAGTTTTTTGAGCAGTTTCCTGAACAAACGGTGTTATTCGACCTACAAGGAGACTGGGTCTGCGAACTGATCGAACGCCATCCGCTGTTCGAAGCCAATTTCACTGAGCAGGACCTGCGCTATTTCCTCGTGCCTGCGGAATTCGGATTCGACTTTCACAACCACATCGCGACGTTTTCATCCGACAAAAAACAAAAGTTTCTGTACGACCTAAGAAAGATCCGCCAGCGCGAACCCGAGCTGCACTGGAGCAGCG
>JABDKF010000341.1 GCA_013003155.1 Woeseia sp.
CAACTGGGGCAATATCGTCGAAGCCTTTTCCGCGACGTTCGACACACTCGCCTGGGTAATTCTGTTACTGCTGTTCGAGCTCGAAACCGCCGTCATTCCTGACGAAAAACTCAAAGGCAAATTGAAGTGGGTATTAACGGCAATCCGCGGCGTCTGCTATTTCTTCATTACCTGGTCATTTTATGGCTACTGCGTGAAATACGGTGTCGTAACGGACCTGACACCGCTTGCAGGTATCGATGTCTGCAACCTGGTCGCGAGCGATTACCGTTACGTCGAATCGCTTGACGACTATTTTCCGATAACGCCGGATATTTGCCGGGAAATGAGCGGCCAACCGCTCTGGAAGATGGAGGGCACGCTCATCATCGGCACGGCGAGCCAGATGGATCTCGCGCGAACGCTGGCGTTGACTGACATTATTAATGCCGGAGACTGGTTGCTCATCGTATTCTTGCTCGAAGCTGAAGTATGGCTGCAGCTAAAAGGCTTGCTGACCAATCGCATGCTCATCGGTAACAAGTTCGCAAAGGCTGCGTTGTATTCAGTCTTGTTCGCGTGCGCGGTTTACTGGTGGATTGATGGCGATTTCCTCGATTTTTGGGACGCGTTCCTGTGGCTCGTCGCATTTATCTTCATCGAGATGAATATCTTCGAGTGGCATGCGGAAACGGAACGTGCCGACGCCGCAACCTGACGCATACAAGATCACGGTCTTGCGCCTGTCCTGAAAGTTGTGTGAGTCAAACCGGGGTCGCTACAAACCACCTCGCTCGGCGCCTCATAAGTTTTTAACCTATTGTTTTTATTTATTTTATTGTTATTGACGGCAGCGCGCGCAGGCGTATGATTGGCGCGCCTGAATGGTCAGGCTCATGGTCTTTAGGAGGCCATTACAACTATGAAGAAAATGCTGTCGCTGACCGCCTTGTGCGCAATCAGCATGCCGGCCGTGGCTGCGGACCAGAGTCCGTTTTACGGCAGTATCGGTGGCGGTGTTTATAAACTCCAGTCTGCTGGATTTGATGAAACTGCACCCACTATGAAAATCCTGGGCGGCTACAATTTTAACGAATACGTAGCTATCGAGGGTTCCTACACCGAGCTATTCGAATCGTCGGAAAATGTTGAAGGATTAGACATCGACGTAGACGGTAACGTGTGGGACCTGTCGACAAAGTTGTCGATGCCGCTGAATGAGCGGTTCACGCCTTACGGCCGTCTCGGCTGGAGCTATGTCGACTTGACAGCTTCCGCCACTGAGGACGGTGAGACGGTACGCATTAACGACTACGATAATGCGTTGACGTGGGGCATTGGCACCGACTTTCATATGACCGATCGTCTCACCCTAAACGGTGAAGTCGCACGGACCAATATTGATGAAGGTGACCTGGACTTCCTGTCCGTCAATGTGAGCTATCGGTTTGGGGCGTTCTAAGTTGCCCTTGACCGAAAGATCCGTTAGTTAAGGATGACTGAAGGCACGCGGCCCAACGGCCGCGTGCTTTTTTGTGGATCTGGCGAGCCAGCCTTTGCCGCCCACAGTGCTCGAAGAATCGTGCCAGTGTTGCCCGGGTCAGACGTCGCGACAAAAAAAGGCCAGCGCTCTCTCTATCAATTGGATGTTTTCTGGCACGCCGCAAGCGGTTTGGCGCGACCTGTCGCTTCGCTTATTGACTGACGTACTTGGCGGCCAACGTTGGCTTGTCCCACGCCTCATACAGTCCCGCAAGGCGTCTGGCATTGTCGGTAACAAGCATCGGTAGTGCGCGCGGATCATTACTCAGGACATCCCTGCTTTGTAACAATAATTTTTCTGCCTCAATGTATTCACGCCGCTGAACATAGGCCGCACCCTCGGCATTCATTGCCGCGGCAATAAACCAATGGTTTGCGGGTAGCGTGGCTTCGTAAATACGTCGAGCCTCCGACGCCAGCGCCAGACCTTCATCGGCGCGTGCTGTATCAATTAGCACATAAGCAAGGACTGTCTTGCTGCTGGCAACGTCGACGTGATCATCGCCGTGAATTTTTTGGCGGATGACAACGGATTGCCGGGCCAGCTCTTCGGCCGCCGGGTAATTCAAGCTCTGCGTCTCAAACAACGCGAGATTTGCCATGCCGCGTGCCACCGCCGCATGCTCTTCCCCCAGTGCTCGACGAAAGATATCGAGTGATTCTCTCGCCGCCGCCAGGGCTGCTTGCAAGTCGCCGTTTTCGGAATAGACAAAAGCAATATTATTCAAACCCAGCGCGACGTCCGGATGCTGATCGCCAAGCAATGTCCGCTGCATTGCAATTGCCTGTCGATAGAGTGTTTCCGCTTCTTCATTTTTGCGTTGGTTGCGAAGCACTACCGCAAGATTATTCAGGCCCAGCGCCAGCTCCGGATGTGCTTCTCCGAGCAGGATGCGCTTCATCTCCAGTGCCTGCCGATAAAGTTTCTCCGCTTCGCCGTAGCGGCTTGCGCGCCGGAGCACCAAGCCGAGGTTATTCATCGCCTCTGCGCGATCGGGATGCGGGCCCGGCTCAATCGCCGCCCACAAAGCGACCGCCTCCTTCAATAACTGTATGGCTTGTGCATAGTCGCCCTGCTGGTAGAAATTCATCGCCAGGCCATTCAATGCATTAGCAACGTCCGGTGACTCGCGACCAGATACCTGCCGCTGCACGGCGAGCGCCTCCTGAAACAAGCGCCCTGCTTCCTCGTAATCGCCTGTGCGGTACATCAGGTCCGCCAGCCTCTTTTTAATTCCGGCCGTGGCGACGCTCGCCTCACCCGCTTCGTTGATGCTGATTTCGAGGGCCTGGCGAAAAGACTCTTCAGCCTTGTCGTAACGAGCATCAAGAGTCAGGACCTCCCCATAGCGATCGAGAGTCCCGGCAATTTCCATATTTTGCGTCGCGTAAATTTGCTGTTTTCGTTCGAGCGATGATTCCAGCATCGTCGTCGCCGGCGGATACAAACCAAGACTGGTATAAACCGTGCCGATGGTCTCCATAAGCGTCGCCTGTATTGCCGGTTGGCCGCTAAGCTCGTCCTCGATGCGCTCGGCGCCCGCGTCAAGCAACTCACGGGCCGTAATGGAATTCCCTCTCGCTTCTGACGGATCTGAAACCTCAAACAGGCCCACCAGGAAGTCGCG
>JABDKF010000079.1 GCA_013003155.1 Woeseia sp.
GAAACCCACATTGACGCGAACGCCGGGCACGTTGATCAGATTCTCATTAATTTGCTCGTAAACGCCCGAGAGGCGATGAGTGACGGTGGTACTTTGCATATTCGTACCGTTAAGGATGCCGCCGCGTTTGGCGATTCACCCGGCCGTATTCGTCTTGATGTGCAGGATTCCGGTCGTGGCATGACACCAGAAACGCTTGGCTCTGCGATGGAACCGCACTTTTCGACACGCGATAACGGGTCCGGCCTCGGTCTCGCGACGGTCTCGCGGCTGGTTGAAGAACTCGGCGGCGAGATCAGTATGAAAAGCGAGGTCGCAGTGGGAACGCTTGTCCAAATATTGCTACCCTTGCAGCAAGAGCCTGGCAATTCGATGTCGGCCGGCGGCAAGTTTCCGGAAAATAAGAACATCGATTTATCGGCTTGAAGGATTAGCTCGCCTAATTGCACAGGACGTCCGCCAGGTGGCTTACTTCGTTGCGCAGTCACGATATTCAATTCATGGCATGCGCTGCTAATCGGACCTGAACCGTCACCGGATACAGCGCAACGGACACTGGTTCAGGCACAATTGCCCGGCAGGTTGGCCGTTTGTCGACGACCCCGATCTCGCAATCCAATGCTGCGCCTGGCGTGTAGCAGGGACAGAAGCACGCCGACATCCTCCCTGTGTTTAAGTGACCTAATTTGCCATCCAGTCTCGTAACTTTCCTACAATGCAAATTACTGCCCAAGCCTGAGGACACGTCTGATCGAATCATCGCCAAAATCGAGAATCGGCATAGCAATGGGTTCCGGTGCTTCACGGGGCTGGTCGCACATTGGCGTGCTGAAGGCTCTACTGAAAGCCGGAATCGCGCCAGATGTTATCTGTGGCACGTCCGTCGGAGCGATGGTCGGCGCTTCCTACGCGGCCGGAAATCTCGATAAGCTGGAAGAATGGGTACTGGGTTCCAGCCGGACAGACATCCTGCGTTTTTTCAGTATCCGGCTGGCGCGTACGGCCTTTGTCGACAAGGAAAAATTCAATGAGTTTCTGCACAGCTTCGTCGCTGCATCTGATGTGCTAATTGAGGATTTGCACTGCGTTTACGCCGCAGTATGTACCAGCCTGGACGATGGGAGCGAAGTCTGGATAAGAAACGGATCCCTGGCCGATGCTGTTCGCGCTTCGATGGCCATGCCGGGGTTGTTTCCGCCTGAACGTGTCGATGACAGGTGGCTCGTTGATGGTGGCCTGGTAAACCCTGTGCCTGTCACCACCTGTCGCGCGTTAGGCGCAGACAAGGTAATCGGTATTAATCTGAATGCCGATATTCTGAATAGGCCCTGGACTAACCAGCGACGGGATTCACCCTCAACGGTTGAAAATATAATTAGCACGTTGAGAGAAAAAACGCCGATGCTGTCGGAATCTTCGGTTCCGGACCGCGACGATGCAGAGAGACCTCCAGGGCTTTTATCTGCAATTTCCAAATCAATCAATATTTTCCAGGATCAGATCACGCGTGGGCGACTCAGGAGCGATCCGGCTGACGTAATGATTTCGCCGCAACTCGCGCATATTCGGATGCTTGATTTTCAACAAGCTGCAGAAGCAATCAAGGAAGGTGAAAAGCGGGTGCAGCGGGCTATGAGTGAGATATCAGCGCTCGTTGAAACTTGAGTCATTCGGCGTCGTTCTCGAAAAAGACTAAAATGCCCTGCCAAAATACGGTGCGACGAATTGATTTTGGTAGGATAGCGATCCCATGACCCTCATTCTGATATTTTTTGGATTTCTGGTGATATTCGTCGGCGGCGTAATGATCGTGCGGCCGATAATTGTCGCAGATCTGCTCAAAAACAATACGGACAAACTTGCGCTCCATGTCCTTGGCGTTGTGGTCAGGCTTTTGCTCGGCGGCTTGCTGCTTTATTTCGGCAACGTGTCCAAGTTCCCTCATGTTATGCAGGTTCTTGGCTGGATTTCGTTGGCAGCTGGCGTTGTACTGGCGCTTATGGGGCGCCAGCGGTTTATCCGACTAATGGACTGGGCGATGAGTCTCGTTGACCCGTATTTGAGAATTGCCGGAGTCTTTGCCGCCTTATTCGGTGCTTTCCTGGTATACGCATTCGCTTGATTCATTTAACGAGTCGCGCTGCCGGCGCGGCAGCTGGCGAGTTTTCGGCTACAATGAAATCAAGAGTGCAATGTCGAGGCGCGTGCGGTGAATCGATACAACTTGGCGCAACTGAATATCGCACGCCTGCAGGCGCCTCTGGATTCTCCGCAACTGGCAGACTTCGTTGCGAACCTTGATCGCATCAATTTGCTGGCTGAGCAGTCTGCGGGTTTTGTTTGGCGGTGTGTAATTGATGATGAGGATGCGGCGGTCATACGTCCATTCGGCGATGATTATATCGTCAACTTGTCCCTGTGGAACGATATGAAGTCGTTACACGACTTTGTGTATCGGACGGCCCATACCGAAATAATGCGACGCCGCAAGGAGTGGTTTCACAAGATGGAGGATAGCTATTCAGTCATGTGGTGGGTGCCTGTCGGTGACCGTCCGACTGAATCGGAGGCGAAAGAGAAACTATTCGAGCTTCGTGACGTCGGCGCGACGGCGAATGCGTTTACATTTAAGCAATTCTTTCCGTCGCCCGAGTAGCGATTGAATCAGATCCTCAGTATCACGATGAGTCTATTTCCCGCGCTTCAGTTCGCTGAATTCGATTAAACACCCGTGAGCGACTTCACTCACGAATAGAAAAATTAGAAAAGGTGACGTTATGATAGAAAATATAGAGTGGTTTGCAGTCGCAGTAGCCGCATTGGTCACGTTCGTCGTCGGCGGGCCGTGGTATTCGCCAGCGATGTTTCTGAAAGCCTGGCAAGAGGATATGAACTTGACTGATACGCAGCCGGGACATCCGGCGCGCGTTTTTGGTTTGGCATACGTGTTCAGCTTTTTGTCCTGCGCGTTGCTTGCGGCGCTGATGGGCCCGGGTGCAGGTGTGCTCGCTGGATTTAAGCTGGGGCTGCTGGTCGGCGTTTGTTTCGTTGCCGCGAGTTTTGGCATCAACTACCAGTTTGCAAATCGTAGCCTCAAAGCACTGTTCATCGATGGTGGCTACCATACGGTTCAGTTTGCCGGTTTCGGAGCGGTGCTTGGAGCCTGGCCTTTCGGTATGTAACCAAATGATTATAACGAACTTATTAAGCTTTGTTTAAGGGTCCCTGGCTGCAAATATATTTGTTCTCCAGCGCAACCGCCGGCGAGGTCAACAGTCCAATATTGCTCGTAGCCCTGTCCCCTCTTTGGGGACTGGTTTGGAGTAAGACGAATGAACAGTTGGTTCACCAGGCGTATAGACGCTTTTGCAAACTACCCGGCGGTCATGGCCGGCCTCGCATTAGTATTTGCACAGAATGTTGCTGCCGCAAGTGCGCCCGACAAATACACGGCCGCGGAACTCAAGGTTGCGCTGCAGGAGGCTGCAGAAGATATCAATAGCAGGCTGCCGCGAATGCTCGATGCAGACTTTCGACTGGATTCCATGACGGCCGGAAATCGGGAGTTTCGCTATAACCTCACGATTGTGAACTATTTAGCGGCACAGGTTGATGGGCTCGTCATTCAGAAAAAAATGCACGGGAAGCTGGTCGAGAATTTCTGTCGCGGTGAGACGTTGCGCGTGTTTCGCGAGAACAAAATTCCTATTACCTACATCTACTTCGGAAAAGACGCGAAAGAAATAGCGCGAATGAAAGTAAGCCCCGCGCAATGTTGAATTTTCCAAGCTGTCGTTCTCCGTCACCACTTTAGTGACAATGCAAGCTCGATTTTCACTACAGGTTCAGTTGTACGGTGGAAATCCATTTGCCACTAAGACAAGTGATACTACTGATCAGCACATGAGCGCCAAGGCCGAAAACATTGACTCGCTAACCAAATTAGACAGCGGAGGACGATATGGAAACTGATGCACCGCCACGCGGTCCGGTTCCGCCGGTTTTTTTCCTGCTCGCATTGTTGGGGGCGATTGCCGCGCACAAGCTTGTGCCTGTCATGCAGTTAATTCATGCGCCATGGAACTATATTGGTGTGATCGGGATTGCAGCGGGATTAGCGATCGCCGTCGTCTCAGCCGGCGCGTTTGCGCGGGCAGGAACGCCTATCGTGCCATTTACGGAATCGACGTCACTCGTAAAGCACGGCTGCTACCGTTTTACTCGAAATCCCATGTACCTTGGCATGGTTCTCGTGCTGCTCGGTGTTGATGTCCTGCTCGGGAGTCTTGCACCGTTTATATTCTTGCCGCTATTTGCCTTTATCATTCATAATCGTTTCATAATTCATGAAGAGGCTATGCTTGAGGCCCGTTTCGGCGACGACTATCGCAAATTCAAGAGTCAGGTAAGACGTTGGCTTTAGTCTGCCTGCTCTGCGCAGGGTCAAAACCGCCGTGCCTTCGACCTCGTTTCGTGGTGAAAGGAGCTGTTGAATGATTCCGGCTGAGGTTCTTGGCGTATTTATTTTGGCCAGCGTCCTGTTGGCATTGAGCCCCGGACCGGACAATATTTTCGTGCTGACGCAGTCCGCACTCAGTGGGCCGCGGGCCGGGCTTGTCGTGACGCTTGGCCTGTGTAGCGGATTGATCGTCCACACCACCGCGGTAGCAATGGGCGTCGCGGTCATTTTTCAGTCGTCTGCCATCGCCTTCAGCGCCTTGAAGATAGCGGGTGCAGGATATCTCGCATACCTGGCGTGGCAGGCGTTTAGAGCCGGCGCCAGCACGCTAAAGCCTGCCGACTCACCTGCGATTCCGTTGCGGCGACTGTACCTGCGCGGCATCGTCATGAACGTTACGAATCCGAAAGTGTCCATTTTCTTCCTCGCATTTTTGCCGCAGTTTGCGGATCCACAGCGCGGCTCGCTGGTCCTGCAAATACTGGCGTTGGGAGCTGCATTCGCTGCCAGCACAATTCTTATTTTTGGAACGCTAGCGGTTTTTGCCGGATCGATAGGCCAATGGCTAATGCAATCGGCACGATCACAACGCGTTATGAATCGTATTGCCGGAACGGTATTCTTGCTGCTGGCGGCCAAGCTGCTAATTACAGAGCGAGGTTGAGGGCGCGCTGCCCCGAACACAATGGCTGGCTATTCCGGAACACCGCTTTTCAAAAAACTCGGGATTCGCGAGGGTAGCCGGGTGCGACCGATCAACGCACCGGAAGATTACGCGCAGCTGATAGCGCCGCTACCAGCGGGCGTTACCGTTTCCAGTCGGTTGCGCAGTGCGGTTGATCTGTGCCATTTCTTTGTCAAAAGTGCTGCTGAATTGCGACGCAGGCTGCCACAACTGATGAAAATCATTAACCAAGACGGTTGTATCTGGGTCTCATGGCCGAAACGCGCGGCGAAAGTCGAGACCGACGTGACGGAAGACACCATTAGGACCGTAGCGCTGCCACTCAAACTCGTCGACATCAAGGTATGTGCAGTGGACGACACCTGGTCGGGTCTCAAGCTCGTTATTCGCAAGGAAGCACGAAAATGAGTATGCCGTTTACGATTCGCGAAGCCACGACTCACGACGGCGATGCCATGCTTGCGCTGATGCCACGACTCGCCGATTTCGAAATCCCGGAACGCCGCGATCCGCGCCACCTGTGGCAGGATGACCAAGCGCTTTTGCGCCGTTGGCTCTCGGGTGAGCGCGACGCGAGCCTCGTGCAGGTTGCGGAAAACGACGATGACTTGCTGGGTTTTTCGCTGACCAGTTTGCGGCCTGAGCCGCTCAGCCACGCACCAGCGGCACATCTCGAAGCTATTGCGGTTGCCAAGAATGCGGAAGGGCTCGGTGTAGCAACGGCCCTGCTGGCGGCTTGCGAAGAAAACGCGCGGGCGCACGGCGCGCAGTTCATGACGCTGCATGTTTTTGCCGGGAATACGCGGGCCCGTAGCCTGTACGAGCGATGTGGCTATGAAGGCGAATTGCTCCGGTATATCAAATCGCTGGATTGACCGTAGAAATGGCCGAGATGAGCGACTCTATCAATCGGCGAACGCCGCTTTTACTGCTGCCATTCGTGTGGCTGTGGCGGCTTCTTGGTTTTTTCATAAATCTCGCAGGACGTATTGTTTGTGCGTTGCTGGGACTGGTCCTGATGATCGCGGGCGTAACGTTGACGCTCACTGTCGTTGGCGTACCGGCCGGTATTCCCTTGAGCGTCCTTGGGTTCTTGCTCTTGATCAGAGCGCTTTTCTGACCCTGGTCTTTTGAGATGGACTGGCACCTGATTTACGGATTCCTGATAGTGCTCGCGCTGTTCCTGGTTGTTTGGTTCGCTTTCGTTGTGCCGTCTGAAAAACGCGACCATGAACGCAAGCTGGCGCTTATAAGAAAGCGCCTTGCAGAACGGGAACAACAGAAAAAACTTTCTCCCCGCAACACTGAAGATCAGGACGGTGCCTGACAGTGGCAACTCACCCTGAGCCTGTCATTCGCGCGGCGACTTCGCAGGATATTGAGTCGATTACAGGCGTTCATGTTGCCGCTTTTGGCGGTCCGAGCGAAGCAAATCTCGTAGCCGCGCTAACTGCGCAGTGCGCTACCCTTATTTCACTGGTCGCGCTCGTTGACTCGGTCATCGTCGGCCATATTCTGTTTTCGCCAGTTCGCGTCGAGCCGGCCACGGACGTATCGGTGTGGGGTCTGGCGCCTATGGCGGTGCATCCGGCAAAGCAAGGTTGCGGCATCGGCGCCGGCCTTGTGCATAGCGGCATCGCTACCTGTCGCGACAACGCCGTTGAGGCGCTGGTCGTGCTTGGACATCAGGATTACTATCCGCGCTTCGGGTTTTGCCCCGCCTCAGAGTTCGGGCTGGGCTGCACGTACGATGTGCCGCCCCAGGCGTTTATGGCGCTTGAGTTGCAGGCGCGCGCGCTTCGTGAAGTTGCTGGTGTCGTGCACTATCATCCAGTATTCGCTGAGCTCTAGGGTAAACGGCGTGCAGATGCAGCGAGACGTGCAAACATTGCTAACGGAACGCCTTCGGCTCCGGCAGCTGCAGGAAAATGATGCGGCTTTTATTCTTTTACTCCTCAATGACCCGGATTTTCTGAAGTTTATCGGTGACCGGGGAGTGCGGAACCAGACAGACGCAAAATCCTATTTGCAAAACGGACCGATCAAGAGTTACCGCGAAAATGGTCATGGATTGCTGCTTGTTGAGCGGCGGAGTGATGGAGTGCCGATGGGTATTTGCGGCCTCGTGCGACGCGATGGACTTGAGGCGCCCGATCTGGGGTTCGCCCTGATGCCTGAGTATCGTGTGTCTGGCTTTGCCTACGAGGCATCAAAAGCTGTTCTTGACCATGCATTCAATGACCTTGGCATTACCCGCGCGCTGGCTGTCGTGTCCCCGGGCAATGCGTCGTCGATTCGGCTCCTTGAGAGGCTCGGGATGAATCCCGTCGGCCACACAAAATTACAGCAGGATGACGAGGAACTGCAGCTTTTCGAACTTAACGATGCTGGCCGCTCAAGCCTTGAGACTCAGGCATAACACATTGACCGTGGAGCTTCGCCTGCGAAGGAGTAAGCTACCAGCATCTGCCATAGGAAAGCGCGCATGATTGAGACCGCGATTCTTGCATTCGCGACATTTTTCGCAACGATCGGGCCGCCCGACGTGGCGGCCATGTTTGCAGCGCTCACTCACGATGCGTCTCCGAAAATGCGCCGACGCATCGCGTTTCGTGGAACCCTGATTGCAACCGGTATCCTGCTTTTTTTCGTCGTTGCTGGCGAACTGATGTTGTCGATGCTGGGAATTTCCTTACCGGCGCTGCGAATCGCGGGCGGAATTTTGTTGTTGCTAATTGGTATTGAGATGGTCTTTGCCATTTCCTCCGGCGGTACGTCGACGACGCCCGAAGAAACGGCGGAGGCCAGCTCAAAGCAAGACATCACCGTGTTTCCGCTGGCGATGCCGCTAATTGCGGGACCCGGCGCGATGGGGGCGTCAATTCTTTTGATGTCAGAGGTAAGCGGCGACTTCCTGCTCCAGATTACCGTTGTCGGCGCATTGCTGTTCGTCTTGCTGCTGACATGGGCGAGCATGCTGGTGGCGACGCAACTGCAACGCTTTCTCGGCGTTACCGGGATGCAGGTGATTTCGCGCGTGCTGGGTGTGTTACTGACGGCGCTTGCCGTGCAGTTTGTGCTGGATGGGCTGGTGCAAAGCGAGTTGTTCGCGACGTGAACGCCAGCGGATAAGAGAAAAAAAGTTGCGATGAATGATCTTACCTGGGCCGAATTTGAGCGCGTGGAGCTGCGAGCCGGCACCATTACACACGCAGAGAAATTCCCTGAAGCGCGCACGCCCGCATACAAATTAACCGTTGATTTTGGTGAGGAGATCGGCGTGCGACGAAGCTCTGCCCAAATCACCGAGCATTACCGTGTTGCTGATCTTGTCGGCAAACAGATCATTGCTGTCGTTAATTTCCCGAAAAAACAAATTGGCCCATTCATGTCCGAGTGTCTCGTCACCGGGCTGGTCCAGGGCGACGGTAGCGTGATCCTTGCTGTTCCCGACTCGCCGTGCCCGAACGGCTTGCGACTCGCCTGAGCACAGCTGTCTGCGACTAAAAACAACTCCAGGCGGCCGATTACGATGGTAAGCGTTTGCAAGAACTATTGGAGTTTGGAGGTATACTCGCAGGTCTGCAGCTATCGCCGAATCGCAGCAAGCGCCCACGAATAAACACGTTTTGCTTGATGTTCTCATACGCAAGCGCAATCCGGTCAGGCATAGGGAGTAGCCACACATGCACGAAGAAATTACCCACCCACTGGTGCAGCACAAACTTGCGCTCATTCGGGATCAGGATACCGGTCACAAAAAATTTCGAGAGCTCGCCACAGAAATCACGATGTTTGTTTGTTACGAGGCTCTGAAAGAAGTAAGAATGAAAAACGTCAATGTGCAGACGCCCGTTGCCGAAGCACAGTGCAAGAAAATTGCGCAGGATCTTGTCGTGATACCTATACTGCGTGCCGGGGTTGGAATGTTGGAGGGTATCCTGGACCTCGCGCCCACGGCTCGGGTCGGTTTTCTCGGTATGTTCCGGGACGAAAATACCAAGGAACCCGTTGCCTACTACAAAAAGCTGCCGCGCGAATCGAAAGAGGCGCTTTGTATTATTGTCGATCCCATGCTGGCGACAGGTGGCTCGACCGTAGCAGCGATCGACGAAGTCAAGGCCGCCGGTGCCAAGGACATTGTGGTCGTTTGTATCGTTACTTGCCCGGAAGGGTTGCAGGCCGTCGAGTCTGTGCATCCCGACGTCAAGGTCTACACGGCGAGCATCGACAAATGCCTCGATGACCGAAAATACATTGTGCCAGGACTGGGCGATGCGGGAGATCGCTTGTTCGGCACGAAGTAGTCAGAATTTGCGTCGGTAGAGAGCTATGGCAAAACTGAAGACGAAGGAATCCAAGGCGAGCGTTGCGGCTTTTCTGAATAGCATTGCCGACGAAAAGCGACGTGCTGACTGCAAGGCGGTCGCAAGAATGATGCGCGATGCGACGGGCTGCAACGCGGCAATGTGGGGCACGGCCATGGTCGGGTACGGTAGTTACCACTATAAATATGCAAGCGGGCACGAAGGCAAGTGGTTCATGACCGGTTTTTCACCGCGCAAGCAAGCGCTTACCCTGTACATCATGCCGGGCTTCGCGGAGTACGATAAGCTGATGGCCAAGCTCGGCAGGTTCAAGACGGGCAAGTCCTGTCTCTATATCAAATTGCTGGATGACGTTGACCGGGACGTGTTGCAAGAATTGATCAAACGGTCAGTTACGCAGATGAGGAAAAAGTACGGTTAAGCGGTCCAAAGGGGCGATGGCTCAGGGGAGCCGCGAATTGCTCTGGATCAACAATACCAGTTGCCAGGATCGAACAGTGTAGCCAGGGGTCAGGTATGCGTAGCACAATTTTTAAGAGTGTCATTTTGCCCGCGGCAGCCGCAGAGCTTTATGACATGTACATGGACGAAGAGGTTCATGCCGCGTTTACCGGCGCTCCCGCAAAGGTGAGCGACCAGCCCGGGTCGCACTTCGAGGCTTTTGGCGGACTGCTGAAGGGCACCATGCTGCATACCGTGAAAGGGCGACTCATCGTCCAGTCCTGGCGTTCAGTCAACTTCGAGGATGACGCACCCGATGCGACGCTAATCTTGTCGTTTACGCCGGAGGACGACGACGGTCGCATTGATCTCGTGCATCTGGATGTGCCCGAAAACGACTACCAGGGCGTTACCGGAGGCTGGGATTCACGCTATTTCGAGCCCTGGCTTTCATACCTGCAAAATCGATGACGCATGGTTGGTACGCGGGCGGAGCCGCGTTTTCCATAAGAATATAGCGGCAATTCAAGCGCCTGACTGGCATTATTTGATTGCACTATTCATGAACAGGCGTACTATACGGCTATCTTTGAAGTCGGAAGGCCGACGTCAGCGCAGTTTGCTGGCGTTTTTGCGTTGCGGGTTTGAAGTTTTCACCGCTGGCCATTTTGGTCGGTTTTCAGTTCGCCAACTTCGGTTGGCAGTTACAAGAGTTAAAAGAACGATATGTCAGAGCAAGTAGAAGGTACCGTGAAGTGGTTCAATGATGAGAAAGGTTTTGGATTCATTGAGCGCGAAGGCGGCAAAGACGTTTTTGTCCATTACAGCGCAATAAGCGGCGACGGCCGTAAGACGCTTCACGAAGGGCAGCGTGTTTCAATGCAGGTGACCCAGGGCCAGAAAGGTCCGCAGGCCGAAAACGTAGTGCCTGTATAACGCCGGCCCACTCTTCCGCAAGGAAGGGCGGATATTGAAACGGCAAACCCGGCGCTGACGATCGTTATACCGCGCCGCCCTGATTAAGGGCGATCGCTGGATTGTTGGATGCTGACGAAAAGCCTGAAGTACGGTGGCGACACCGGACTTTGGGCTTTTTTTGTTTTGTGATTCGTCATTTCTTTGCTGCGGTTCGTACGGCTGTCTACAAAGTATTAAGCTCTATGAGATTGGCAGTCCGGACCGGGCGCCATGTACTGTACTAATCAGCAAAATAGCTGAAGCAAGGGGAACGAATATGACCAGCGAACTCATGAGCCTTACCTTGGTAGCATCGCTTACCGCGCTGCTGTGGATACCGTATATCCTGAACACGATCGGCGTGCGCGGCCTCGTCAACGCGGTCGGTTACCCGGAAACTCCGGCGCCACTAGCCGCGTGGGCGCAACGAATGAAGGCGGCGCACTACAACGCGGTAGAAAACCTTGTTGTCTTTGCCGCCCTGGTACTCGTTGCCAATGCGGCCGGGGTCAGCAATGACACGACGGTGATGGCCTGCCAGGCGTACTTTTGGGCAAGGGTCGTGCACGCAGCGGCGTATACTTTTGGCATTCCGTGGGTGCGCACGCTTGCGTTTGCGGTTGGTTTCCTTTGCCAGATAGTCCTGGTACTGCAGCTCCTTTAATGCGAGTCCCGTGCGTGCGCAGATCAGCGGCTGTTCCCGCGCGCTGTGCGCCAGGCTTCCTGTTTTTCCTCGAGTTCGGACCAGCGCTCGACGAGCGTTTCGAGTTCTGCTTGCTGGCTTGTCAGCTCGTCCAGCACGGGCTGCACGTCCTCGTGGTCCCCGGCATAGAAGTCCGCGTCCGTCACGCGTTCTTGCAGGTCTGCGATGGTGTTTTCGGCCGCCGAAATCTTTTCCGGTAAAGCGTCCAATTCGCGCTGCTCGTGGTACTTCAATTTTTCTATCGCAGGCGCGGCAGTTTCGGCGCGTTCATCAGACGCCTGCGATTTTGCTGGCGCCAGATCCGGGTTTTCCATTTCTGCAAGCGCATGGCCCTGCCGTTCCCAGTCGCTGTAGCCACCAACATATTCGCGGACAATACCGTTGTCTTCGAAAACAATCGTGCTCGTAACGACGTTGTCCAGAAACTGCCGGTCATGACTGACGATAAGAAGCGTGCCGGAAAATTGGGTTAGTTTTTCTTCCAGCACCTCCAGCGTCTCCATGTCGAGATCATTGGTGGGCTCATCAAGCACCAGCAGATTGGCGGGGCGCGTAAACAGCTTTGCCAGGATGACTCGATTGCGCTCACCGCCGGACAGCGCCTTGATCGGCGTCAGCGCTCGCTTCGGGCTAAACAGGAAGCCCTTCAGGTAGCCAATGATATGCCTGTCCTTGCCGGCAACCTTGATATAGGTGCGACCTTCGCCGACGTTGTCAGCTACCGATTTTTCCGGATCAAGCGACTCACGCAGCTGGTCAAAATAGCCGATGATAAGGTTGGTACCGTGTTTGATCGTGCCGGATTGTGGCTCGAGCTGACCGAGCAAGAGTCGCAACAAGGTGGTCTTGCCGACGCCGTTGTTGCCAATGATGCCGATACGATCGCCGCGCATGATCGTGATCGAGAAAGCGTCCAGCAGTTTTTGGTCCCCATAGCAAAAGTCCACGTTACGGACGCGGATGACCTTGCGGCCGGAGCCCTCGGCTTCTTCTATGTGCAAGCGCGCGCCGCTCTCTATGCCGATTCGCGTTGCCCGCTCTGCGCGCATCGCAAGAAGCGCTCGCGCGCGACCCTCATTTCGAGTCCGACGTGCCTTGACGCCTTGCCTGATCCAGATTTCCTCCTGGGCCAGTTTTTTGTCAAAGCGTGCGTTTTCTGAAGCCTCATCTTCGAGCGCTTTCTCTTTGCGGCGCAAGAAATTATCAAAGTCGCCCGGCCAGCTGGTAAGTCGGGTTCGATCGATCTCGACGATACGTGTTGCCAGTTTGCGCAGGAAGGCGCGATCGTGAGTGATGAACAGTACCGCACCGGTGAAGCCAAGAATGACATGCTCGAGCCACTCGATCGTAACGATATCCAGGTGGTTTGTCGGCTCATCCAGCAATAACAGTCCCGGTTTTTGTACCAGCGCACGAGCAAGCGCTACGCGCCTTCGCCAGCCGCCCGACAACTCGTCCATGCGTTTTTCTGCCGGCAGATCGAGGTCGCTGATTGTCGCGTCGACGATCTGTTCAATGTGCCAGCCGCCGAGCGCGTCGATCTCGCGATGCAGTTTCTCGAGTTCTTGCAGTCCGGCGGCATCGAGATCGCTCATCGCGCGTTCACGGTAATCGTCGAGCAGGACCTGCACGTGATGTAACCCGGAGCGCACGATTTCGTTGACGGTTAGTGCGCCCGCTTCAGGCAGCGCCTGTGATAGCTGCGCGACCACGAGACCGTCCGAACGCACGATCTCACCGCGGTCTGGCTGCAGCTCGCCGCTCAGTAGTTTCAGGGTGGTCGACTTGCCGGCGCCGTTGCGGCCAATCAGGCAGACGCGCTCGCCGTTCTCGATTGCAAAATTTGCGCTATCGAGGATTTTCTGGTCGCCAAAATCGAGCGACACGTCATCAAATCGAATCAGGGACATACGTCTGTCAGTGAGGTCGATGCAGAGGATTGAAGTTTCCCGGCCGGCCCCGTAACGTCATACAAGGTAAAACCCGCCGGGCAGCGCGAAGCATACAGGTGACGAGCATGGACGAACAACGCATTATCGAACTCGAGACGCGGATTGCCTATCAGGAACACACCATCAGCGAGCTGAACAACGCCGTGGCCGACCAGCAGCAACAGTTGACACGACTGATGCGTGTGCTCGAGTCCTTAACAGCACGGCTCGCGGTGATGGCCGAGATGATGCCCGAGGCCGATTCGCCGCAAAACGAGCAACCGCCGCACTACTGATTCTCTATTGAACCGGGCAGGACATGAATAAAGAGCATTTTCCCGCATTAATAAGAAGCCTTCCGGAATTCGAAGGTGCTTTCGATGCGTTTCGCCTGGCGGCTCAGGATTGTCAGGTGTTATTCGCATCGTACCCGGCCGGCACCGCCATAGCACCGCACACGCATGCTACGCGCAACGTTGGCGTGATTACGCAAGGTGAGCTTATTCTGACAAAGAACGGTCAGGAGACGCGTTACGGCGTAGGAGATTGGTACCAGGTTAAAGCGCTCGAAGAACACGCGGCGCGGTTTGACGTTGTGACGTCGGAAATCGAATTCTGGTTCGATGTCTAAATGTATTTGAGCGCAACTTGCAGGACGCAGCTATGTCATTGAACTGGCGCAATATCCTTTGGATCGCTATTTTCTCGGCGGTGCTGTTGTGGTCCGCAATCAAGCCACACGATTACCCGACGTGGTTTCTCGAGGTACTCCCCGCTCTCATCGGTGCAGCAGTCCTCTGGTTTACTCGAAATTCGTTCCCGCTGACGCGTCTTACCTACGTGCTGATTTTGGTCCACTGCGTCATTCTGATGGTGGGTGGGCACTACACCTACGCAGAGGTACCGTTGTTCGACTGGATTCGCGATACTTTTGATCAGTCCCGCAACAACTATGACAAGCTGGGGCATTTGGCGCAGGGATTTGTCCCTGCGATCATCGCGCGCGAAATTGTTATCGTCAAAAACGTTTTTAGTAACGCAAGATGGAGAAATTTTTTCATTGTCAGTTTCTGTCTGGGATTCAGCGCGTTCTATGAATTAATTGAATGGTGGGTGGCATTGCTGTCGAAAGAGGCCGCTGATTCGTTTCTGGGCACGCAGGGTTATATTTGGGACACGCAGTCAGACATGGCGCTGGCGCTGCTGGGCGCAATCCTCGCGTTATTGCTGTTGGGATCGATGCACGATCGCCAGCTAGGACGCCGATGAATTCCCGCGTAGCCGTGCTGTTGATGGCGGGCCTGCTGGCTGGCGCACCGTCCACCGGGTCGGCGGCAGTTGCCGCAGCTGCTGCAGATTGCGTTGTGCTGCTGCACGGCATGGCCCGCACGCACCGCTCGATGCGCCCGATGCAAACCGCATTGCAGGCGGCTGGATATATTGTCGTCAACGAAGGATACCCGTCACGCAAACATGCGATCGAAAAGCTCGCACCGCTGGCTATTGAGGCGGGGCTCGAGGGTTGCAAGCAACAAGGCGCGAAAGGGCGCATACATTTCGTCACACACTCGCTGGGCGGCATTCTGGTTCGCCACTACGCCGCAAAGACGGAAATTCCGCGACTGGGTCGCGTTGTGATGCTGGCGCCACCCAACCAGGGCAGCGCGGCGGCCGACAAGTGGCGGGCTGTCCCCGGATTCGGCTGGCTGAACGGCCCGGCAGCCTTTCAGCTTGGCAAAGGCGACGACAGTCTTCCGCGCCGGCTGTCACCTCCATCGTTCGAGTTTGCGGTTATAGCGGGAGACCGCAGCATCGATCCGATAACGTCAGCGATGCTCGACAATCCGGACGACGGACGCGTGTCGGTCGCTGACACACGGCTCGCGGGCATGCGTGATTTTCGCGTCGTGCACGCGACGCATGCTTTCATGATGCGCAACCGCGGCGTGATTGCGCTCACCAAGAGCTTTCTCTCGACAGGACAGTTCGGGCAAAGGGTCGGATCAGAGTGAGCCGCACGTATCAGCGACGCTGCGCGTTTCTGACGATGGCCGATACCGCGGGCTGGTCTATCGATGCCGATCTCGCAATAGCGCCGCTGGGTGAGCTGGGCTGGCAGGTCGACAACGTGCCCTGGCGATCGACGACTACCGATTGGAGCGCCTACGACGCAGTTTACATCGGCACCCCGTGGGACTACCCCGAAGATCCGCCGCTCTTTCTGGCTTTGCTGCGACGTATTGAGCAAACAGGCGCGTTATTGATCAATCCCTTACCCTTGTTGCGCTGGAATCTTAACAAGACCTATCTGCGCGACCTCGAGTTGCAGGGCGCGGCGATCGTGCCAACGATCTGGCTCGAAACCTTGAGCGCGCGCGCACTTGTAACCTTGTTCGATCGCACTGCGAGTGAGCAAATCATTGTCAAGCCGACGGTTAGCACCAATGCAACCGATACCTTCCTGGTTTCGCCCGAAATGCCTGAGGCGACCCGCAAAGAATTGCTCAAGACCTTCTCCGAGCGGCCGTGCATGGTGCAACCCTTCATAGCGGCGATTCAGGCGGAAGGTGAATTCTCGCTGTTTTTCATGGGCGGCAAATTCAGCCACGCGATACAAAAGCGACCGAAAGCGCAAGATTTTCGCGTGCAGGAAGAACACGGTGCGAGTATTACTGCGGTTGTGCCGGATGAGGCCGCGCTCACTACAGCGCAGGACGCGATGTCATTGGTAAAACCTGACCCGTTATACGCCCGCGTCGACCTGGTGCGCGCTCCGAGCGGTGCCTTCTTGCTGATGGAGCTCGAATTGATTGAGCCGTCCATGTACCTTCGAATGGACGATGCGGCGCCGTTGCGATTCGCAGAGGCCTTTGACCACTATGCGAGAATGAGGATACAAGATGCAAAACGTGCTTAAGCGAATTCTGACGGTGCTCTTGATGAGCCTGTCGCTGGCAGCAGCAAACGCTGCGGACGGACCGGTGCAGGTGCACATGCAAACGACTGCCGGCGCGATTGTCGTCGAGCTTTATCCCGACAAAGCGCCGCAGACTGTTGCCAACTTTTTGCGTTATGTCGACGGTGGCCACTATAACGGCGCCAGTTTTTATCGCACCGTGACGTTCGAGAACGACAATGGCAAGCCCTGGATAGAAGTCGTTCAGGGCGGTCTGGACACGTCGTCGCCGCCGTTCGCGCCAATCGCGCACGAGTCCACGGCAAAAACCGGGCTCCGGCACGAGAATGGCACTATTTCCATGGGTCGCGACGGCGTGGGCACGGCCTCCAGCGAATTCTTTATTTGTGTAGGTCCCCAACCGGCGCTTAATCATGGCGCAATGCGCAATGAGGATGGGCAGGGGTTTTCAGCATTCGGTAAGGTCATCGCAGGCATGGACACTGTGCGTCGCATCCATGG
>JABDKF010000016.1 GCA_013003155.1 Woeseia sp.
TTCTTTTCTACGTGAACGAAGGCGAGAAAAAAGTTGAAATGGTTTCGGTCGGCCATGACGGCAAACTGTGGATTATGAGTGGCTTACTCGGTGAAGAGACCCGCTACACGCAGGAATTTGAACAGCCAGACGGTAACAAAGCACAGCTGCGCTTCACCCGTTACAATGTCGCACCCGCTCGTTTTGAGTCACGCATGGAATACACGACGGACGGTGGCGCCAGCTGGCTCCCCGGCAATCACCAGGTGTTTACGCGACGCGCGCTGCCTGAACTTTAATCACAGGACCCATCAATGCTTACCATTTGCACCAGTCACGGCGACATCGTCGTGGAGTTATTCGAAGAAACCGCGCCAATTTCCTGCGCCAATTTTCGGCGCTATGCCGAAGACGGCTTCTACGCGGGCACCGTGTTTCATCGTGTCATTCCAAACTTCATGATACAGGGCGGCGGCATGGCTGCAGATCTTGCGCGCAAAGATACTCAGGTCGCGATCAAGAACGAGGCTAACAACGGCGAGAAGAATGTGCGCGGTACGCTAGCGATGGCGCGTACCAACGTCGTCGACAGTGCGACGTCGCAATTCTTTATAAATCTGAAAGACAATGATTCGCTTAACCACAGCAGTCGCGATTTTGGCTACGCCGTGTTTGGCAAGGTTACTGAAGGCATGGACGTTGTCGATGCGATTGCGGCCGTCAAGACCGGTTCACAGGGTGGGCATCAGGACGTGCCGGTCGAGCCGATCACTATCACTGAAGTACGAATCAACGACTAGCCTTGCGGCGCGCAGCACCGGAACCGAAAAAAGTCAGGCAGCCACGCGCGCTTGTCGGCTAGCCGTCAGGCGGCGTCGGCCTTTGCAGGTTCGTAGCCAAGATTCGGCGCGAGCCAACGCTCGACCTCCGCAACCTCCCAACCCTTGCGCTGCGCGATGGACTCGACCTGGTCCCGGTCGATCTGGCCGACGGCGAAGTAGCGCGACTCCGGGTGTGAGAAATAAAAGCCGCTAACGGCGGCGGTCGGGAACATCGCAAATGACTCAGTAAGGCGCAGACCGATAGACTTCTCCACATCCAGCAGCTGCCATAACTTCGCTTTCTCGGTGTGATCCGGACAGGCCGGATAGCCCGGCGCCGGTCGAATGCCGCGATATTTCTCGGCAATCAGGTCTGCGTTTTGCAGCGCCTCATCGGACGCGTACGCCCACCAGTCGCGCCGCACTTTCTGGTGCAGGTACTCGGCGCCCGCTTCGGCAAGCCGATCCGCCAGCGCCTTCAGAATGATGCTCGAATAGTCATCGTGCTCCGCTTCAAATCGCTGCACATGTTCGTCGATGCCAATACCGGCAGTAATGGCGAAAGCGCCAACATGATCCGTTACGCCACTGTCGGCCGGCGCGACGAAATCTGCCAGGCAGTCGTTCGTCTTGCCGCGCGGTTTCGCTTTCTGCTGCCGGAGCTGACACAGGCGCATGAACGGATCCTGTTGCGGGTTGCGGTACAGCTGCACGTCATCGCAATCAATCGAGTTTGCCGGAAAAAATCCGACGACCGCGCGCGCCGTCAGCCAGCGCTCGGCGATGATGCGTTCCAGCATCGCCTGCGCATCGGCAAACAAGGCACTGGCCGCTTCGCCGCGGACCTCGTCCTGCAAGATCGCCGGGTACTTGCCGTAAAATTCCCAGGCATTAAAGAACGGCATCCAGTCAATGAAACCGGCCAGCGTTTTGAGATCGATGTCTTCGAGTACGCGTTGACCGGTAAACGTCGGTGTCGGTGGCTGGTAGGCCTGCCAATCAGCGCGAAAGCGATTGTCTCTTGCCGCGTTGAGCGATAACTGTGGCGCTTGCCGGCGGTTACCCGCGTGACGTTCGCGACGTTTTGCATTGTCCTCGCGCACCTTGCGCACCAGTTCGTCGCGGCTGCCCTGCTCCACCAGCGACTGCGCGATACCAACTGACCGCGACGCATCCTTCACGTAGATGACCGGTCCTTCGTAATTCGGTTCGATCTTGACCGCTGTGTGTGCCGGCGAAGTCGTTGCACCGCCAATTAACAGGGGCAGCTCGAATTTCTGGCGCTGCATTTCACGCGCTACGTTTACCATCTCATCAAGCGAGGGTGTTATCAGTCCTGAGAGGCCAATGATCTGCGCGTTCTCACGACGGGCTGTCTCAAGGATTTTCTCGCAGGACACCATGACGCCAAGGTCGATCACTTCAAAGTTATTGCACTGGAGAACCACGCCGACGATGTTTTTGCCGATGTCGTGCACGTCGCCTTTGACCGTCGCCATGATAATTTTGCCGTTGGTTTCCCGCGCCCCGCCTTTTTCCTCTTCGATAAACGGCACGAGATGGCCAACCGCCTTTTTCATTACGCGCGCGGATTTAACGACCTGCGGCAGGAACATCTTGCCTTCGCCAAACAAATCACCGACGACGTTCATGCCGGCCATCAGCGGGCCTTCGATGACATCCAGCGGTCGCACCGCTGCCAGCCGCGCTTCCTCGGTATCGGCAATAACGAATTCATCGATGCCCTTGACCAGCGCATGCTCAAGGCGCTTATCGATCGGCAATTCGCGCCAACTCATGTCAAGCGTATCCCGTTTGATGCCGGACGCCTGACCACGATAGTCCTCGGCTATTTCCAGCAGCCGCTCGGTCGCGTCAGGATTGCGATTCAGCACTACGTCTTCGACCGCGTCACGCAGCTTCCGGGGCAGGTCTTCATAAATCGCGAGCTGGCCGGCGTTTACAATACCCATGTCCATGCCCGCTTTGATTGCGTGATACAGGAACACCGAATGGATTGCTTCACGCACGATGTTGTTGCCGCGAAACGAAAAGGACACGTTGCTGACGCCGCCGCTAATCAGTGCGTGCGGCAAATTTTTCTTGATCTGACGAGTGGCCTCGATGAAATCGAGCCCGTAGCTGTTGTGCTCTTCAATGCCCGTCGCAATCGCAAATATATTTGGATCAAAAATTATGTCAGCGGGGTCGAAGCCGACCTGTTCAGTTAGAATCTCGTAACTGCGCGTACAAATTCCGACTTTGCGTTCGATCGTATCCGCCTGGCCTTTCTCATCGAATGCCATGACGACAACCGCTGCGCCGTAATCACGCACCAGCTCAGCTTGCTCAACAAACGCCGCTTCGCCTTCTTTCATGCTGATGGAGTTGACGACGCCTTTACCCTGTACACAGCGCAGGCCCGCTTCGATAACTGACCACTTTGAAGAGTCGATCATGATCGGTACGCGCGATACATCGGGTTCGGACGCGATCAGATCGAGGTAGGTCACCATCGCACGCTCCGAATCGAGCATGCCCTCGTCCATATTGATATCGATAATCTGCGCGCCGTTGTCGACCTGCTGCCGCGCAATTTGCAGCGCCGCCGCATAATCGTCCGCTTCGATCAGTCGGCGAAAGTGGGCCGAGCCCGTGACGTTGCTGCGTTCGCCAACGTTGACGAACAGATCGTCCGGACCAATTGATACCGGTTCGAGCCCCGCGAGTCGGCAGCGCACCGGCACGGTCGGAATTTTGCGTGGCTTCGCGCTTTCCACGACGTCACGCAGCGCGGCGATGTGTTCAGGCGTCGTGCCACAGCAGCCGCCGATTAAATTGACGAGTCCCGATTCAACGAACTCGGCAATAACAGCGGCCATATCTTCGGCAGATTCATCGTATTCACCAAATTCGTTGGGCAGCCCGGCGTTCGGATGCGCGCTAACGCCCGTATCGGCTACGCGCGCAAGCTCCGCGATATACGGGCGCATGTCGTCAGCCCCCAGCGCACAGTTCAGCCCTATCATGAAGGGCTCAGCGTGACGTACAGAATTCCAGAATGCTTCGGTGGTCTGGCCCGACAAGGTGCGCCCTGATGCGTCAGTGATCGTGCCGGAGATCATGATGGGCAGCGCAACCCCGGTCTCGCGAAACAGACGGCGCAGCGCAAAGATGGCAGCTTTGGCGTTCAGGGTGTCGAAGATCGTTTCGATCATCAGGAAATCGGCGCCGCCAGCGATCAGTGCCTCCGCCGATTCTCGATAACTCGCGGCAAGTTCTGCAAAACGAATATTGCGGTAGCCGGGGTCGTTTACGTCGGGCGAAATAGATGCCGTGCGGTTCGTCGGTCCCAGCACGCCGGCCACGAAACGTGGGCGTCCATCGCGCGCCTGGAATTCGTCCGCACAATCACGAGCCAGCCGCGCCGCGGCAAGATTCAATGCCGCAACTTGCGACTCCATGCCGTAGTCCGCCATCGATGGCGCATTGGAGTTGAACGTATTGGTCTCGATGATATCGGCGCCGGCAGTCAGGAAGTCGCCGTGAATTTGTCGTATGACGTCAGGCTGCGTGAGCGTCAACAGGTCGTTGTTACCTTTAAGGTCGCGATGCCAATCCTTGAACTCGCTGCCGCGAAAATCTTCTTCGGCAAGACCCAGTCGTTGAATCATTGTGCCCATCGCGCCATCGAGCAACAGGATTCGATGCTTCAACGAGTCATGCAGCGCAGCGGTGCGTTCAGTTCTGTCCATGATGATCCTTCAGGCAGCGGCTTGCTGCGGCCGCACGCCCAGTGCATGACAAATGGCAAACGTCAGCTCTGAACGGTTCAAAGTATAAAAGTGAAACTCCTCGATCCCTTCCTGCTTCAACAGGCGCACCTGCTCGATGGCGACGCTCGCCGCGATCATCTGACGAGTCTCGGCGTCATCCTCGAGACCAGCGAAGCGTTCGTGCAGCCATTCCGGTACCGTGGCGCCACATTGCTCGGCGAAGCGCTGCAGCTGCGGAAACCGGGTGATTGGCAGAATGCCGGGCACGAGCTGCGAGTCGATACCCGCAACCGCACAGCGCTCGCGAAAGCGCAGGTAACGATCCACATCGAAAAAGAATTGCGTAATGGCCCGATTCGCGCCGGCATCAAGTTTGCGTTTCAGATTGTCGAGATCGAACTCGGCGTTTGGCGCTTCCGGGTGGACCTCCGGATACGCGGCAAC
>JABDKF010000063.1 GCA_013003155.1 Woeseia sp.
GAAGGTGTATGGCGTTCTTGATCATGGTTGCTAGCAGCTCACTGTTGGCAGCATGTGCATCGAATCGAGCGGATACCCGGGCGGTCTCATCTCACCCGCCCATCGTTGTTGACAGTTACCACACGCCTTCCGCCGCAGAGATCTACGCGCAACGTTATCAATCGTCGGCCACGCAAGTCAGGGCCGGCGGCAATCACCGCTTCGTGACGTGCGAGGACGCTTGCGCGGGTGCGACGCTGAAGACGCCGGTGGCGACGTTCAGCGCCAGTGTGGCACGGCGTACGCAACAGAATCTGCGAGCCAGCAGGGCAAAGATTGCTGCCATGGCACTTGAGGGATCCGATGAACAATTGACAGTGTCAGCCGACAGCGGCGACTCCCGCGACCAGCATGACAAGGTCGCCGACGGTAGCTAACGCTGATGGCATACGGTCTCAATACGAAGCGAGAGCCGCGCGATACCTCGTCGCGCTGCAATCCACGTCCTGTTAAAGGGGCATTTTCTAACCTTAAGGAGAGTAACCCATGAAAGATCTTCGCGATCTGATTATCTCGCCGAAGGACGCCGCTCGTCTCCACGACGGGTTTATGTTCATGTTTACCGGCCTGGGCCGCATCGCTCCGCTAATGGCCATTGTCGCTTTCGTGACGATCGCTCTACAAGAGCAGGCGATAGCGGGCACGAGCGCGGTGTTCGATGATCTTGCGACGGAAACCGAGGGCGCCGTATTCGGCCCGCTCGGCCAATCAGTCGTTTTTATCGGCGCCCTGGCCGGCGGCATCATCGCACTGTTGAAAGGTGCCTGGCTGTTCGCAGCAATGGGCATTGCCATTGCAGGTCTGATGTATGGCTCGCAGGTGGTGGCCGGTGCGTCAACCTTCAGCGCTCTGTTGCCGGTGGTTGGCAGCTAAGGCGCGCTGCGGGGTCACCGTTTTGCGGTGACCCCGCGCCACAAGGCCGAAGGCAAGCACCATGGACCAACGCGAATACCTTATTCCACGCTATCTGGACGCGCCGCCGATGGCGCTCTTTATCGAAGCGGACACCGCTGCGGTTGCGTTCGGTTTCATTTTCATCGGCTTTTTCTTCAAACAGCTTCTGATGTGCACCGTCGCGGGCATTGTACTGGCGCGGCTTTACGCACGCTCAAAAGCCGGTGGCGGCCGCGGCACGATCGTGCGATTTTTGTATTGGTATGCGCCTTCACGTTTGCTGGTGAAATCACGCAGCGAAAGCCACGAGCGATTTTTTCTTGGGTGAACCATGAACAAGAACGTCTATGACTCCAGGTTACAGAACGCCAATCGCATTGTTCGAACGACGATGCTGGTCTGCGGGTTCCTGGCCATTGGCAATGTCGTCCTGATCGGCGTCGTCTGGAAAACCCTCGGCACACAACGCGAAGTCCTGTTGTTTCCCGACATGAAAGGCCCCATCAGTTTCGATGGCGGTGGCCGCTACAACGAAGAGTACCTTAGTCAGATGGCGACCTGGTTCGCGCAACTGACGCTCACCTACCAGCCGAGCAGTTACGACTATCAGGTCAAAGAACTCTTGAAATACGCGGACCCGGCTGCCTACGGGGCGCTGAAAGCGCAGTTGCTGGCCGATAAAGAAACACTGGATCGACGCAGATACAGTTCGGTGTTTTACCCGCACGGCGTCGAGGTGCAAAACGGCGTGGTCGGTATCCGCGGCCGCCTGCAAACCTACGTGGGTTCGAAACAAATTGACGACCGCGCCGCGGCGTGGCGCGTTCGATTCACCCGACTGTCCACCGGACGGATTGCCGTTCGCGAACTCAAGGAAACCGACTATGACAATCCGCTGGGTGTTGTTGCTACTGCTGCCCGTTAGTGCGGCGTACGCCGGCCAGATTATTGAGGTTGAGCCGGGTGGCACCTATCCGGTGCGTGCGGCCGCCAATGATCTGACGTCAATCGGTATGGCGGACGGTTTGCGATTGCAGGCCGTCTTTGGCATGGAAACCGTGGTCAGTATCTCCAAGGACGAGGCCTTCGGTCGCGCCATTATTAAACCAATCTCCACGAAACCGTTTTCCCTGATCGTCACCGATGAAAACGGCGACTCCTATTCGCTTGAAGTGACCCCGGTCGACGGGCCTGGTGAAGTCATCACGCTGCAACGAAAAAGTCACCAGGCGAATGAATCGCTGATCAAAGCCGAGCGTGAAATGCCGTTTACGAGCCGCCTGAAACGCACCCTGAAAACCGTCGCCCGCGGCGATGTCCCGGCCGGCTACACGGTCGAGCGTCGCGATCAGGCAGTGGCCTTGTGGGTCGAGGCGGACTTGCGATTGCTCAGAATCTACCAAGGCAGTATGACGATTGAGCACTACGTGCTGCGCAATGTCAGCGGCACCGAAATGCGCCTCGACGAACGCGAGTTCAAGCATCTCGGCCGCGTGGTATCGGTGGCGATTCGTCATCACGTGTTAGCGCCACAAGGCGCCACGGATGTCTTTATTGTTCGAGATGCCTCAGGCGCGCGCGGGGACATTCATGAGCGCACCTGAATTCACCACCAGCGACACTTTGAGAAAACGCCAACTGGGCATATTCATCGGTGTTGCGGTGATCATCATTGGCGCCTTGTTGGGTTTTCTTTACAACAATGCCAAGAAGAATGCGGCCTCGCCGGCGCAATCTCGTGACCGCATCGTCTCACAGAACTTCGACACGCCACGCAAGGTGGTCGATCCCGAGGACGCCTGGATCACCAGCAGCGAGGTCTCGCTCGAATCCATGGCCGAGCGCATGGCCGACTACGAGAAAGACAATGAACGGCTCCGAAACCAGATAGCGCGTCTGGAAGATGAGCGTGGCAGCTTTTCGCCCCCTGCAGCAGAGCAAGGCATTGCTGAGAATCAGCATTCAGCACAAGGACTGCTGCCACCGCTGGGAAAACCACCACCACCAACCAAGCGCATCCCCAGACCAAACGGTGATCGGTCATCGTCTGGCGGCGTGCAGGGATTAACCGGTTTGGCGCCACCGCAACCAAAAATCGTTCGGGTGTCGTTTGCGCAGATCAATGACCGGAAAGATGAGCTGGTGCACCCGCACATTAACGAAACTCTGCCGGCGGGCACGTTTGTCAATGCCGTCATGCTGAACGGCTTGGCCGCCCCCACCGGGAATCTTGGCCAACGCAATCCGCACCCGATCCTGTTGGAGCTTGTGGACTACGGCAATCTGCCGAATCGATTTTCACACCGTGTGAAATCCGTCGGCTCATCGCCGCCGGACACGGTGAGCTTTCCGATGAGCGTGCCTACATTCGGCTTGAGCGACTCAGTTGCGTTCTGCGTACCGGCGAGGTGATCAGTAAAGAAGCCAAGGGCTACATCACCGGCGAAGATGGCAAAAATGGTCTCGCCGGCCTGCTAGTCACAAAGCAGGGCGCATTCGTGGCGCGATCGTTACTGGCGGGAATTTTTTCAGGCCTCGGCCGCGCCATCGGGCAGTCCTATTCAAACGTGTCCACATCCGCCCTCGGCACGGTGGAATCGATTGACCCCGGCGACATCGGCAAAGCCGGTGTTGCCGAAGGCCTGTCAACGGCCACAGAGCGTGTCGCGGATTGGTACC
>JABDKF010000112.1 GCA_013003155.1 Woeseia sp.
TGGTGCCTGCTGGCGGCGTGATCAGGGTATCAGTTCCGGTAATTGTTGTTGGCAGTTTTAAAAACACCGGCGGGTGCGCCGGAAGTTCTCGGTCGCCGCGGTGGCTGTCGTAATTGAATCCTACTGCGAAAACTTTCGACGGCTTTACTGGCGCTAACAATCGCGCCTGTTTCCGCGGCACACTAACACCGGTCTGCTGGCCGTCGAGCCAGGGTGCGCTATCGAGTTGCAGAATGCGCTCGCCCGAAATCATTCCGTAGCTGATGCCCTCGGCGTCTGCATAGCGTACGTAATGATTTGATTCGGCTAGGGCCTGTTGCAGCGGGGCCGCCAGACCCGTGGCGATTACGATGTAAACCAGCGTTTTTCTCATTTTCCTCCCCCGGATAAAGTCAGCACGGAACGCCGTGAACACGGCCTTTAGTGCCACACTTGTATCACGCGTATGGTCCAAGTCTCGGGCCGTCTTTGCAAGTGTCGCCATCGTAGTAGCGCTTATGCTGCAACGCTGACATTGTTTGTAATCCGCAAACAACTACGGCATCGTCGTCGCAGCTAAGGGAGAACTCGATGACGGAGTGGGGTATCGCCGCATTGTTGCCGCTACTGGTAACACTGGTGCTGGCGTTTGTCACCCGTTCCGCTTTGCTGGCAATGCTGACCGGCACGTTCGCCGGTTCTTTGATGCTCGGTGCGATGCCCGGCGTCGGCTTTAATGAACTGCTGCAGCGTGCGCTGGGCAATGGCGATTTCATCTGGATTTGCGAAATTGTTCTGTTGATCGGCGTGCTGTTTGAGTTGTTTCGACGAGCCGGTGTGCTGTTTGCCTTGTCGCAGCGTTTTGCAGGCGGCAGCGGCACCCGGCGCCGCGTGGCGTTGTCCGCGTTTGGTATGGGCTTCGTTATCGTCGATGATTATTTTAGCCCGCTACTGACCGGCTCCGTTATGCGCCCCATGTCCGATCGTGCAGTTATTCCACGTGAAAAACTCGCCTTCATTCTCGACTCAACGACGGCGTCAGTTTGCATCCTTGTGCCGTTCACTGCCTGGGGCGCCTACCTCGCCAGCCTGATCGCGCAGCAGACCAACGCGGTCGATTCTGTAGAGGAAGGCCTCGCCGTGTTCATAGCGGCCATTCCCTACAATTTCTATCCGCTGCTGTTGTTGCTTTTTACGTTCCTGATGTGCGCAGGATTGCTTCCCGATTTTGGGCCGATGCGCAAAGCTGAGATTCGGGCTAAAAACACCGGCGCATTGATCAGATCCGGCGGCAAGCCCCTTGCCGGCGGCGACGATACCTTGACAGCGCCGCGAAGGGCGGCAAAGCCGCTGCTGTTCTTTGAGCTCCTGGTGCCTGTTTTGCTGTTGCTGGCGTTTGGCACCTGGACGCTCATTGCGACAGGCTCGGTAAAGATCGTGGAGGCGTTTTTATTGGCAACCGGCTACCTGTTTACGATACTCGCCATCCGCGGTGATTTTAAAAACATCGGCGATATGGCGGACGTTATTGTCACCGGCGCAAAGAGCGTCATGGAAGCCTTGCTGATTGTAGCGCTTGCTTACGCACTAAATGCAGTGACCAACGAATTGCAGGCCGCGCAGTACCTCATCACGCAATTCGCGGATCTGTTGTCACCGAACACCGTTGTCGCCCTGACTTTCGTTTTGACCGCGTGTATTTCGTTTGCCACCGGAACCTCGTGGGGTGCTTTCGCACTGATGATGCCGGTGGCATTGCCGCTGGCGTTGGCTTTTTCTGACGGTGAACTGACGCCGCTGGTCTACAAGACGGTTGCCGCGGTTGCGGGAGGTGGTATTTTTGGCGACCACTCGTCGCCGGTGTCGGACACCTCGGTCCTCGCTTCAGTCGGCGCGGGCAGTGATCACATTGACCACGTCGTAACGCAGTTGCCGTACGCGATGGTTGTTGCCGGTCTGACGGTGGCGCTCTACATGGTGTTTTAAGCGAAGCGTCCTTTTTGACGGTTGCATCCTTCAACGTTGGGGTGGGAGTCGGTGCAGCGAGCGGTATAAGCAGCTCACAAAGGACAGACAAACCGATTGCTATGCCTTCTATCGACGCCGCGTATAACACTGCGGTGACGGGGGTGCGGTATGCGGCATCGATGGCGGCGGGCCTGCCGGGCGCAAACGGGGTGGATCAAGGGCGATAGCAAGTCCCGGCGAGCAGCGCCGGTTGAATCCACCGGCAGGCTCCAGCACAATGCGCGCGCAACAGCAGAACGCGACGTTTCCGGAGAGGTGGCAGAGCGGTTGAATGCACTGGTCTTGAAAACCAGCAAGGGTTAATAGCCCTTCGTGGGTTCAAATCCCACCCTCTCCGCCAGTAAATAAAGAAGGGGCCTTCATGGCCCCTTCTTTATTTACCGGACGGGGGTGCTGGGTTTGAGCCCACTGGTTCAACAAAACGCGCCAGCGTTTTGGACGCGCGGAGCGCGCCCCGCAGGGGCGAGAATCGCGCCAAGCGATTGGAGTCCATCCCACCCTCTCCGCCAGTAAAACAAAAGGGGCCTTCATGGCCCCTTTTTTTACCTCAAAATTCTCACGAACCGCGTTCGCTGTATCCTGTCAAAACCCTATCGTCAGCAAAATTACGGCCCTCAGCATGCCCAGACACATCTTCAGCCGCCGCCTTGCACTGCCCGCGCTTGTCCTGTTCGCAATGGCTGGCGCGATAGCCGATCAACCAGCAGTGACCGAGCAGGCGCTGCGAGAGGCGAACAGCGTGGATCCGCAAGCATGGCGGCAACTCGCGATCGACGCGCGCACCGCGGGCGACCTCGAGCTGGCAGCCAGCGCGTTGCAGAAGGCCGAGGCGTTGGGTCTGCCGCCCGTCAATGCCGGTTTTGAACGCGCCAGGCAGCACGTGGCGCGCGGCGACAGCCAGGCGGCAATTGATGAGCTGCAAGCACTGGCCGACGGTGGCTTCACTGCTATTGCAGCGATTACCGGCGACCCGGTGCTAAAGGCGCTCTCCGGCAATGAGGCTTACTCAGCATTGATCAAGAACATGGAAAAAGGTGCCTACCCCTGTGCTCACCAGCAGCGCTTTCGGGATTTCGATTTTTGGCTGGGCGAATGGGATGTGCACCTTGCAAACGGGACTTTCGCCGGCACTAATAGTATTAAGGCAAATGAAAAAGGCTGCGTACTGGTCGAAAAATGGGCATCTGCTGGTGGTGGTACCGGTCACAGCATCAACTACCTCGATGGTTCCAGCGGCGAATGGGTACAGGTCTGGAACGACGCGGCAGGAAGCCAAATCGACATCCGGGGCAGGTTGACCGACAAGGGAATGCGCCTCACGGGCCAGATTCATTACCTTGGCAATGACACGACGTTCCCGTTCCGGGCGTTGTGGACGCCGTTGGAGGATGGCAGGGTAAGGCAGTTTTTCGAACAATCGAACGACCAGGGCGTCAGCTGGACGCCCTGGTTTGAAGGGTTTTATAGTCGTCGAAGTATCGACTCGTCCAAGAGGTAAGATGTGAACTACTCGCAGAACAGGCCACAAATCCCGACCGGCAATCCCCTTGCCAATGCGTTGGTCATCGTCGTCGGAATCGTATTGATCGGCCTGTCCCTGGTGCTGGGCGTGGTGGCTTTCATCGCTATTGGCAGCGTTGTGCTGGTGATGGCATCGATCGTCGGCATCCGCGTCTGGTGGCTGCAGCGACGGCTACGCAAAGCAGCCGGGAAGGGTGAGCGCAAGGCACAACCGCGCGACGCGTCGGTCGAGATTATTGAGGGTGAATACCGCATTATCTCGCGCGAGACGGATGATCGTTAGCGCCTCGATCCGCGGTGGTCAATGTCGTGGTCAATAAGGGCTAAAACCCGTAAGCTCGCATTCCATGGCCAATCCGTTACCCGATGCAGAGCGCCGTCGCCGTCGACGCAAGCGACGCGTTGCGCTGATCGCGATTTATGTCGCGATTGCCATTTGTCTCGCCTGGTTCTTCGAGTCGCAGGCAACAACAACCATCATTTTTGTAAGGCATGCTGAGAAGGCGGCCGCCCCCGCGGATGATCCGGGCCTGTCTGCCGCAGGCCAGGTTCGCGCAGCAGAACTTACCCGGCAGCTGCGGGATGCCGATGTTATCCAGGGCATCGATGCAATCTACGCCACCCCTTTTCGTCGGACAGTGGAGACTGCACAGCCGCTAGCGGATACCCTCGATCTGCCAATAACGCGCTACGATGCCGACGACGATGCGGCCCTTTTTCAGGATATTCTTTCCAAGCACAAGGGAAAAATCATCCTGGTCATTGGCCACAGCAATACGTTGCCACGGCTGATTGCAGAATTGGGCGCGAGCAAGCGCGTGCCGCCAATCGCTGAGAGTGAATACGACAACCTGTACCTCGTATCGATTCCCTGGTTCGGCAAGACTAAAACCATTCGGCTGCGTTTCGGTGCGCCGTACCTGCCGCCGTCTACGGACTAACAGATATTAGTATTCACATCAGAAAAACTCTATAAATATATAATTTATATGATTTATCAGTCCGCGATAACTGTACCGACTTCCGGGCGCGGCATGTACGACATCACGGCAGAGGTGGCCGCAGCTGTCGCCGCAAGCGGCGCGCAAACCGCAAGCTGCCAGGTGTTTCTCCGGCACACGAGTGCCTCGCTGATTATCTGTGAGAATGCCGATCCGGCGGTGATGCAGGATCTGGAGGCGTGGATGTCACGTGCTGTGCCGGACGGTGATCCGCTGTTTGTTCATACCGCGGAAGGGCCCGACGACATGCCGGCCCACGTGCGTACCGTGCTGACCCAAACGAGTATCTATGTACCGATATCAGAGGGGAGCATGGGACTTGGCACCTGGCAGGGAATCTTCCTGTGGGAGCACCGCCTCGCGGCACACAAGCGGCAACTGCTAGTTACGGTCAACCACTAGGTCGACGCTAGTTGTCCTCGTAGCGCCAGTCCGCGCGCAAGCCGGCGGCCTCCCGCAGCATAACGGCTTTTTCCAGAAACTCCGTGTGCTTGCCGATCATGATATCGGCCTGGACGACGTCGTGAATGGTCCCGTCACGATTGATCAGGTAGGTCGTACGTCTGACACCGATGCCGAGGAGGCCGTCAACGTCGTACGAGCTGATGACGCCTTTGTCTTCATCAGACAGCAACGGGAAGGGCAGGCGTTGTTGCGCGCGAAAACGCCGATGGCTGGCCGAATCCTGCGGACTGATGCCCACAACCTGCAATCCGACAGCTTTCAGATCGGCGAAGCCGTCACGAAACGTGCAGGCCTCGCGCGTGCAAAGCGGCGTGAAATCTGCGGGGTAAAAGTAGAGAATGAGCGGCCCATCCTCGAGCAATTTACCGAGCTGGACCTCGCGGCCATCTTGATCCGGCAACGCAAAATCCGGCGCAACGCTTCCAATTTCTAGCATGTCTCACCTTCAGCCACTTGCATGCTCCGTTTCGCGAAAGTCGGCTTCCATGACTTGATAACCCGGATGGGTCATGCCGAGCGCAAGGTACACCTGCTGAGCCGGCAAATTGTCCTTCTCCACGTACAGGCGCAATCCACACACGCTGGCATCCTGCCGCGCCAGCGATTCTACATGTCGGTAAAGGTTGGAGAATACCCCCTGGCGCCGGAAATCGGAGTGCACGTAAACACTCTGAATCCACCACATCATGCCGTTGCGCCAATCGGACCATTCATTGGTCACCATGATCTGTCCTATGATCCTCGAATCGCTCTCCGCGACCCAATAACGCCCCTTGGCCGGATCCTTGAGGATGGCGGCGACGCCCGCGCCAATCAGCGCGGGGTCAAGCTCGCGGCCCTCGGTTTCCAGGGCTATTGCCGAATTAAAGGCGACAATCGTGTTTGCGTCGCGGGCATCGGCGTCACGTACGGACAAATCCATAAATACCGTCTGTCTTTCCGGGGTGTGCCCGGTATTATGCGGCATTCGAACCGTCGTCGTTGAGGAACCGCGTCATGATTTCAATCCGTGCACTGCTTTTGTGTATCGCGCCGCTAGGCCTGGCCGTGTTGCCCGCCTGCAGCAAGCAGGATGCGCCTGCTGATCCGGTCGCGGCCAATTCCGTGTTCAGCGCGCGCCAGTTTTTTGAGACGACGTCGTTTGGAATGGCGGATGCGAGTGGCTATGCGTTCTCACCGGACGGACAGAATGTACTGATTTCTTCTGATCAAAGCGGGGTTTTCAATGCCTGGGCGTTGCCCACAACGGGCGCGGCCGGCACACCGTTGACGGCGTCTGATGACAATGCCGTCTTCGCGGTCAGCTATTTTCCGAATGATCGCCGTATTCTCTACACCTACGACGGCGGCGGCAACGAGCTCAATCACGTGGCGGTCCGGGAGATCGATGGGAGCAGCCGCGATCTGACGCCAGGGGAGTCGTTGAAAGCCGGTTTCCTGGGTTGGGCTGAAGACGGCGATGCTTTTTATCTGCTGAGCACCGAACGTGATGGCAAGAATTTTGATGTTTACCGGTTCGCGACGGACGGTTACGAGCGCGAATTGGTATTCGAGAATCCCGGCTTGCAGATTGGCGAGATCAGTCGTGACGGTCGCTGGTTGGCGCTGGCGCAGCCCATCTCGAGCGCCAACAGCGATATTTATGTTGTGGACCTGCAAAGTGACGTGCCCGATCCAGTTCTTATTTCCAAGCATGAAGGCAACATCAATTTCGGTATCCTGGGCATCACGCCGGACAGCAAAACGCTGATTTACAGCACAAACGAATTCGGTGAGTTCGAGCAGGCGTGGCGTTACGAATTTTCCAGCGGGGAGAAATCGGTCCTGCTGGCGGCCGACTGGGATGTAAGCTACGTGCTCCATTCTGGGAGCGGGCGCTACCGCGTGTCAGGCGTGAACGCCGACGCGCGCACAGAAGTTTCCATTGTCGATACGCAAACAGGCAAGGCTGTGGCCATGCCAACGCTGCCGCCCGGTGATCTCGCATCCATTCGATTCACGCCCGACGAAACGGGTCTTGCACTGCTGGTTACGGCAGACACGTCGCCGGCGAATGTTTATTTCATCGATCTCACGGCGCAAAGCGCAAAACAACTGACCGAGGCACTCAATCCGGCGATCACGAGCGATGACCTGGTTGCCAGCGACGTGGTGCGTTATAAAAGTTTTGATGGTCTTGAGATACCGGCTATTTTGTACCGGCCACACGGCGCATCGGCCAGCAATCAGGTTCCGGCGTTGGTCTGGGTGCATGGCGGACCGGGCGGGCAGAGCCGCACCGGCTACAGCGCGACCATTCAGCACCTGGTAAATCATGGCTATGCCATCCTCATGGCGAACAACCGAGGCTCATCCGGCTATGGCAAAACCTTCTTTCACCTAGACGACAAGCGGCACGGCGAGGAGGACTTACAGGACATCGTCTACGGTAGACGCTACCTCGAATCTCTGGATTGGGTTAACGGCGAGCACATCGGCGTCATCGGCGGTTCGTACGGTGGTTACATGGTGGCAGCGGCGCTTGCTTTCGAACCTGAAGCCTTCGAGGTTGGTATCAACATATTCGGTGTCACGAACTGGGTGCGAACGCTGCAAAGCATTCCGCCGTGGTGGGAAGCATTCAAGGTCGCTCTTTACGACGAGATGGGTGATCCCGCGACCGATGCGGAGCGCCATCGGCGCATTTCGCCGCTATTCCACACTGAAAATATCGTAAAACCAATGTTGGTGGTGCAAGGCGCGAACGATCCACGCGTGCTGCAGGTCGAAAGCGATGAATTGGTGGCAGGCATTCGTGCCAACGAGGTCCCGGTAGAGTACGTGCTGTTTCCCGATGAAGGACATGGCTTTCGCAAACGCGAGAACCGCATCGTTGCCTCGGAGGCTTACCTGCAATTTCTCAACACCTGGTTGAAGCCCGACTGAGAGGTTCTAAGAAACCAAACGTATTGATGAAGGAGCGAGGCAGACCCCGAATACGGTTCTGCCGACCAACGTGCCGCCCCGGTAGCTCAGCAGGATAGAGCACCGGATTCCTAATCCGGGGGTCAGAGGTTCGAATCCTCTTCGGGGCACCATCTTCGAGATTTCGATAAAGCCCGCATGAGCTGCAGTACTTAATGTCACCCCATTCGAACCTCTGCCGCCCAACGGGCGGCCGTTCGATAAAACGCGCCAGCGTTTTAGACGCGCGCAGCGCGCCCCGCAGGGGTGAGGATCGCCCAAAGGCGATCTGAATCCATCCTCTTCGGGGCACCATCTTCGAGATTTCGATAAAGCCCGCAAGAGCTGCAGTACTTAATGTCACCCCATTCAAACCTCCGTCAATAGCCAGCCGCCAGGTTCAAGTAAAAGACGGGCCAGTTTTTATTGTACGGAATCGATCAATCGCTCAATTTGGCAAATTATTCTGTCCGGCGCAGCGGCCCGCGATGCCGCACTGAAAATCACTGCAAATGCTATGCTTGCGGCATCGGTCGCAACCCGCGACTCGCGTTCTGGGGGGAACGAAAATGAAGAATCGTGCTTACGTGCTTGTCGCAGCTGTCCTGTTGTTTCCCGGGCTTGGTGCGGGGCAAGACCAAAATGACGGGCTGGCTTACGTTTACGCTACCTACTTTAATTGCGATCCGACAGCCGAGGCACGCGCGGACGAGATCATCACGCGCAATTTCAAGCCACATTACGATCTGGCAGTAGAACAAGGAAACCTGCAGTCATGGAGTTGGCTGGCGCATTTTATCGGTGGTTCCTGGCGTCGTGCGCTCGTACTCACGGCAGACAACATGAGTGATTTGCTTGATTCATCAGGCGCGCTCGGCGAAATCATTGAGGAGGCGACGCCAGAGGCCGGAAGGGCGTTTACCGAAGTCTGTCCAACACACGTCGACTACATCTGGGAATCGAGCAGCGATTTGCGCAGTGGGCGGCTTGGAGAAGAGCGGGGTGCTGCCGGTTTTTCAAGCTATTTCACCTGCGACACAGCACGCGAGGAACGCGCAGATGAACTGGTAGCGGAAGTATTTGCACCGATCTACAGCAAATATGCCGGGCCCGACGGATTAGTGTCGTGGGTTTGGCTAAAGCACAACGTTGGGGGTGAGCGGCGCCGTTTATTGGCGATGACCGGTAGCGACCACAAGGCATTGATGGAGGTAAGGCAGGCGATCATCGACGACATTGGCACCCGCCGGCTGGAACGGGCGCGGCGAGACTTCAGCGAAATTTGCCATACGCACGAAGACTACATGTGGGACATCGTCGTGGAAACGCCGTAGGAAGCGGCCTGCATGTATCACGACGTACGCAAAGTGTAGCGGTTTGTAACAATCCAAGTGCTTGATATTGAATAGAAAGCGGGGCCTGCCTAGAGTGGCGAAGTACTCTAAGTGGGCTAACCGCCCGGGGAAATACCATGGCCTTGCAAACTGCTGCGGCCCGTACGCTCGAGCTTACCGAAACGGGCCTGCTGCCCGACACGCTCGTGCGGGCCGGAATACGCCGTTTACTGAAATCGCGGCTGAAGGAGATTCACGCCGACGACGTTGAATTGTCGGCCGCGGCATCCAGCGCCTTTGTCGAAATGATGAAGCAGGCGGAAATCGCGCCGCTTCCAGATCAAGCGAACGAGCAACATTACGAAGTGCCGGCAGAATTTTTCGCCGAAGCACTGGGCGAGCATCGCAAATACAGCTGTTGTTTCTGGCAAGAGAACAACTGCAGTTTGGAAAAAGCCGAAGCCGACGCTTTACGCATCACTTGCGAGCGCGCTGAAATCGAGGATGGCATGACAGTTCTTGATCTGGGTTGCGGTTGGGGCTCTCTGAGCTTGTGGATTGCCAGCAGATTTCCACAATGCACGATTCAGGCGGTCTCTAATTCACAGTCGCAACACGATTATATTGTTGGCGAGGCCAGTCGCCGCGGCCTGCAAAATCTTGCCGTCACCGTTTGTGACATGAACGATTACGATGCCGAGGGCTCTTTCGACCGTATCGTTTCCGTAGAAATGTTTGAACACATGCGCAACTACGAAAGACTGTTCGGCCGTGTCGCGCGCTGGCTCAAGCCTGACGGTCGATTCTTTATGCATATCTTCTGCCATCGCTCCACGCCCTACGAGTTTATCGACAAGGGCCCACAGGACTGGATGACGCGCTTTTTTTTCGCCGGCGGAATAATGCCAAGCGATGACCTGCCGCTACATTTTCAGAAAGACCTCGCGATTTGCGATCGCTGGCGCTGGAGTGGCCGGCATTACGCCCAGACATCGAATGCCTGGCTGGAGCGAATGGACGCAAGAAGGCACTTGATCATGCCCATCCTGAAAAGTACTTACGGCCCAGCGCACGCACAGACCTGGTTTGTGCGCTGGCGCATCTTCTTCATGGCTTGCGCCGAACTTTTCGATTTTAACAATGGGGAAGAGTGGTACGTCGGGCACTACCTGTTCAAGCGGCAGCCCATATCAGAGCTGGACAATTGAAAGGACGCCCATCGCTGGCAGCTGGCTTCGGGTTGATCGGAGGGCCGATGACCTACGTCGCCGGGCAGAAACTCGGCGGCATCATTCTGGTTAATCCCCCGGTCGCACTGATTGCGTTGGGAATTGGCTGGGCTGTGATGTTGCCCTTGCTGCTTGTCATCGCCGAACGTTTTAACGGCGCAGGAAGTGTTTCTCACAACGCCACGCTGGTGGCGGAATAAAAGGATTAGAAAAATGCGAATTTTGGTATTAGTCGTCACTCTCATGATCGCCTTTTGGTCTGGCACCGCAGACGCGAGTGCGACCGGCGATAGAGAGTGGCAGTTTCGTGTGCTGCTCGATGGCAAGCCTATAGGGACGCACAAGTTTGACCTGCGTTCGAATGGCGAGAGTCGCCTGTTAAAAAGTGACGCGAGCTTCGAGGTAAAATTCTTATTCTTTACAGCGTATCGCTACCAGCATACGAATACTGAAGAGTGGGCAAACGGTTGTTTGCAGGACATTGATGCCCGCACCGTCACTAACGGTAAAAAGCAGGAAGTTGTCGGAGAACAGGAGGGCGAAAAGTTCGTAATCGAGAAGCCGGACGAAAAGAGCGCTCTGCCCTCATGCATCATGACTTTCGCGTATTGGAACGCAGATTTTCTCAAGCAGAATCGGCTCTTGAATCCGCAAACCGGCGAGTATCTAGACGTTGAAATTGAGTCACTCGGTTCTGATTTAATCACGGTACGCGGCGAGGAAAAGTCTGCGCAGCGCTATCGAATCACAGCGAAGGATACGGATCTTGAAGTTTGGTATTCGCCAAACAAAGAGTGGCTGGCGCTGGAATCGCTTGCCAAGGGTGGCCGCAAGATTCGCTACGAACTGATCTGACCATGAGCCGCCGCAACACACGACGTGCACTTATCTTTTCTTGCCTAATTGCGCCGCTGCTGGCGGCCTGCGGAACAAACATGCCTGAGATAAAGCCGGTGGACCACGTAGACATTCCCAAGTTTATGGGTGACTGGTATGTCATCGCGAACATTCCGACGTTCCTCGAGAAAGGCGCGCACAACGCCGTGGAGAATTATTCGCTCAATGACGATGGCACGATTGCTACTACGTTCACATTCAGAGACGGGTCATTTGACGGCAAGCTGAAGACTTACACTCCCAAAGGTTTTGTTACCGATCACCCGTCAAATGCAATCTGGGGCATGCGTTTTATTTGGCCGATAAAGGCCGACTATCGCATCATCTACCTGGACGATAGTTATTCCACGACGGTAATTGGACGCAACAAGCGTGACTATGTTTGGCTAATGGCCCGCGAGCCTGATATCGATCAAGGCAAATACGACGAGCTCATGCAACTTATCGGCGACGTCGGCTATGACCTGACGGACGTTAGGCGGGTACCGCAGCAATGGTAGGGACGGAGCGCGCAGTCGTCGGTTTGCGGTCGTGAAAATTGCGATCGTTGGCAGCGGCATCGCTGGTAACACGGCAGCCTGGCTGTTGCGTGACCAGCACGATATCACCGTATTCGAAGCCGCCGACTACGTTGGCGGACACACCAATACCGTCGACGTCGATAGCAGCGCAGGGCCGTTGGCGGTCGATACCGGCTTTATCGTTTTCAACGACAGAACCTACCCGGAGTTCAACCGCCTGCTGGGCGCAATTGGACAACCTTGGCAGCCGAGCGTCATGAGTTTCAGTGTGCGAAACGATGACATCGATCTCGAATACAACGGTGCCTCACTCAATACGCTATTTGCACAGCGCCGTAACGTTGCGCGACCCTTATTTATCCGGATGGTTCGCGACATCCTGCGGTTTAACCAGGAAGCGCCTCGTCTCCTCAGGTGCGGTGAGCAGGGGCTGACGGTAGGGGACTATCTCCAGCAGCATGGCTATGGCGACGGCTTCCGTCGTTACTACCTGGTACCGATGGCAGCGGCTATTTGGTCTGCCGAGCCGCGTATGGTGCTCGATATACCGGTATTTTTCCTGGTGCGTTTTTTCCAAAATCACGGCTTGCTGCAACTAAAAGATCGGCCACAGTGGCGCGTAATAACCGGCGGTTCTTGTGAGTACGTAAAGCGCCTCGTCGCCGGCCATCGTGATCGCATACGGCTCCGCAGTGCGGTACGCACGCTTCGTCGCGACGCATCTGGCGTCAACGTACAGACTGACAGTGGCACTGAGCAATTTGACAGCGTTTTCGTTGCTTGCCACAGCGACCAGGCGCTTGCGTTACTGCAAGACGCAACGCGGCTTGAGCGGGAAGTACTTGGTTCAATACCTTATCAGAGCAACGAGGCAGTCCTGCACACCGATCACACATTGATGCCGCGCCGTCGCCGCGCCTGGGCTGCGTGGAACTACCATTTCCCGCGCAGTGCCAGCGGTCAGGTTTCGGTGACCTACAACATGAACATCCTGCAGAATCTGCCGGTACCTGAGCAGTACCTTGTTACATTGAACAGCCACGATGAAATTGCTCCGGACAAAATTATTCGCCGCGTGCAGTACGATCATCCCGTTTTCAGCGACGCGGCTACGGCGGCCCAGGCCCGCCAGTCAGAGGTAAATTGTGGCAACCGCAGTTATTTCTGCGGGGCCTACTGGCGCAACGGCTTTCACGAAGACGGAGTCGTCAGCGCTATTCGCGCCGTTCGCCAATTCGAGGAGGAGCTGGATAGTGGACAGCTGCATTTTCGAAGGGCAGGTTAGACACACCCGCCGACGACCCGTGCTACACCGATTTCGGTATCGGGTGTTCATGATGTATCTCGACCTCGACGAGCTTCCCGCCTTATTTCAGCGGCGCTGGCTGTGGTCTACCCGCCGAACAGCAGTCGCTCGTTTCAGACGTGAAGATCACCTGGGAGACCCGGACAGCCCACTCAAGGCTGCTGTTGAGGACCTGGTGGAATCATATACCGGGCGGAGGCCTAGCGGTCCAATCCGGTTGCTGACGCACCTGCGCTATTTCGGTTACGGCTTTAATCCGGTCAGTTTCTATTATTGCTTCGACGAGAGCGACACAACCGTTGAGACTATTGTCGCAGAAGTAAACAATACCCCGTGGGGCGAACAGTATTGCTACGTGCTGCCTGCAACAATTGGCCATAATGACAAGAAGTCACTGCGCTTCAGCCCGTCAAAAATGATGCATGTCTCGCCTTTCATGGACATGGCAATCGACTACGACTGGCGCTTCGTGCCACCCACCGACGCACTCCGCGTGTTCATGGCAAATAACCAGGACGGGGCGCGTATTTTCGACGCCGTGCTGGCGCTTCGCCGCCGGGAAATAACCGGCCCGTCGCTCGCCCGCGTGCTGATTCAATACCCGTTGATGACAGTGCGCATTATCACGGCAATTCACTGGCAGGCGTTAAAGCTGTGGCTAAAGCGCGTGCCGCTGTACGCCCATCCCTCAAAACAAATAAAAACGGTATCTCATCGATGAATGAACTCTCCCTGACATCGCCTCGCTTTCTCGAGGGTACACCGAAGCCAAGTGGCCTCGACCGACTTGCTCGCCGCAAGGTCTTAAAAAGACTTGCCGGCACGAAAGACGGCAGTCTGCGCCTCGTCGAGGGCAAACGTGAATGCGTCTTTGGAGACGTCACGCAGGACGACGCCCTGCAAGCAGAGGTTCACGTACATGACCCGCGGTTTTACAGCGACGTGGCCTTTGCCGGTGCGATTGGAGCAGGCGAAGCATTTATTCAAGGCTATTGGGATTCACCAGACCTGACTAAGGTCGTGCGTGTGTTATTACGTAATCGTCACGTTCTGGAAAACCTCAATACAGGCTTCGCGCGCATGACGAAGCCCTTGCAGAAGGTTTTCCACTGGTTAAACAAAAACAGCCACAAAGGCAGCCGCCGCAACATCTCCGCGCACTACGATATTGGCAATGATTTTTTCAGTCTGTGGCTGGATGAGAGCATGATGTATTCGTCGGCCATCTTCGAAACGCCCGACATGACGCTTGAAGATGCATCCACGGCGAAACTCGAGAGAATTTGCCAGAAACTGAAACTGCAGCCCGGTGACCGTGTTCTGGAAATCGGCACGGGCTGGGGCGGTTTCGCAATTCATGCCGCCAGGCGTTATGGCTGCCATGTAACGACAACGACAATCTCACGCGAACAATATGAACTCGCGACCAAGCGTGTCAGTGACGCAGGATTGGAGGATCGCATCACGCTGCTGCTGAATGATTATCGCGACCTCGCGGGTGAGTATGACAAGCTGGTCTCTATCGAAATGATTGAAGCCGTCGGCCATGAGTATTACGACCAGTTTTTCGATATATGCAGCCGCCTCCTTAGGCCGGATGGGTTAATGTGTTTGCAGTCAATCACTATTGCGGACCAGCGCTACGACGATGCGCGAAACTCGGTTGATTTTATTCAGCGTTATATTTTTCCCGGCGGCTGCCTGCCATCGCTTACTGCTCTAAGCGGTTCTTTGACGTCGGCGAGCGACATGCGCATCGTGCATGCTGAAGATATCGGTCCGCACTACGCAACGACACTGGGTCACTGGCGTGAGCGTTTTATCGACAAGATAGACGCCGTCAGGCACCTTGGCTACTCCGATGATTTTTTGCGCATGTGGAAGTATTACCTTGGCTACTGTGAAGGCGCATTCATAGAGCGGGCTATTGGCAATGTCCAGTTGTTGATCGCCAAGCCTTTTAACAGGCACGCACCATTTATTGACTGAAACCGGACGCGTGCACGGTTTTTAGCCGCCACGGTGTCGACTGGTTCATGGTTTTCGGCTGTTCACCTAAGTACTTTTAAGGCGTCTAACCTTAATTGAGAGGTAGAGCGTCGCAGCGGCGGCGTGAATAGCCATGAAAATGCCCGCCTTGATAATCCTTGCCGGATTTCTGGTATCTCCGGCCTTCGGTCAAGAAGAAAGTGCGTTTCACCGCGGGCTTGAGGCATTTAGTAATGGCGAATATGCCACAGCAATGGAAGTTTGGCTCCCGCTCGCTGAAGCGGGCGAGTTAAGCGCCATGTACAACGTCGCCCTGATGTACGACGATGGTCTGGGCGTTGAGGCTGACAGAGAACTTGCGCTCCATTGGTACCGGGAGCCCGCCGAACAAGGCGACATTTCGTCGCAATTTGCAATGGCATCGATTCTGGATTTTGGTGAGGGCGTCCCCGAGGACAATGCGGAGGCTATTCGCTGGTATGAGGCAGCCGCGGCAATGGCTGATGCAGAGGCGCAATTCAATCTTGGATTGATGTATGGGCGGGGAGAGGGCACGCAGCGGGACCTCACGAAATCGCTTGAGTGGTACCGACTCAGTGCCGACCAGGGCTATGCGCCGGCGCAGTTCAACCTGGGATACATTTACGATATTGGCGAGGGCGTCGCCGAGAACAACGTGCGGGCCCTCGATTGGTATATCAAAGCCGCGAACTCCGGTGATCTCGACGCGATATATGCTATCGGACTAATGCACCATAGCGGGGATGGCATGGAGCGCGACAGTGTCGCAGCCCTACGCTGGTACGATGAGGCCGCGAATCGTGGTCACCTGCGCTCCCAGTTCAACCTGGCAATGATGTACGACGTAGGCAAAGGTGTTCCCGAAAACAACGCAGAAGCGCTACGTTGGTATCGTGCAGCTGCGGATCAAGGTCATATGGCGGCGCAGATCAACCTTGCTGTCATGTTGCAATCAGGTGAAGGCACACCTGTTGACCTGTCAGAAGCACTGAAGTGGTACATGCACGCTGCCGAGCAGGGTTCCGCGCACGCGCAGTACGCGGCGGCCTTCATGTTGGACGGTGGTATCGGAACTACGGAAGACAATGCTGCTGCCGCCTTCCTGTATGAGCTTGCCGCAGATCAGGGTAATCACGATGCACAGAACAATCTTGGCGCGATGTACGACGCGGGAGAGGGCGTAGTACAGGACAAAGACCGTGCTCTGTACTGGTATCGCCTCGCGGCGGAACAAGGCAACCCCGTCGCGCAAAACAATCTGGGTGCGTTGTATTACTCGGGCGATGGCAACAGACAGGATAAGCGTGAGGCGTACAAGTGGTTCTACATCGCTGAGCAACTCGGCAGTGAAGCCGGCAAACAGAACCGCGAGACGTCCGCACGCGCGATGGGACTCGACGTCATCCTGGAAGCTCGTCGCGAAGCGGATTCCTGGCTATCACGTCACCTTGGCGTCAGCCTCGCCGAAGACGACTGACCGCACGCCTATTTGCTAGCATGCCAGCTCGCAAAGCCGGGGCATGCAGTGAGTATTCAATCCCGATTCCTTGATTATCACGATGGCAGCACCGTGCTGCGTGCCAGTATTGCCTGGGACGACAGTATTACGGGTGAGCGGCCGGGCATCCTCGTGTCACATGCGTGGCGCGGCCGAAGCGGACTGGCAGCTACACGCCTACGGCAACACGATGCACGCGTTCACCAATCCTCAGGCCGACGACCCCGCGCATGGATTGCGTGACGCACCGGTCGCGGAACGCCGAGCCTGGCAAAGCATGCAAGACTTTTTCAAAGAAATATTTAAATAAAAACAAAGCAATAAGAGTTTATTTTATAGTGAATTATCTTCTAAGAGCTGCTCTGTAGTGCTTCCTGAGAGCGTGCTAAGGTAGCGGCCCGTAAATTCCCTGAGGTAGATCGTGAACGCAATCAAGACGCTATTAGCCACCATCATTTTCGTTCTGCTGGCCGCGTGCAGCAGCGAGCAAGCTGATTCCACCGACAGCGTCGGCGCTGTGGGGGACGTCAATCCGGCCGAACGTGCCGTGGCCCTGATAACCGCCGAGTCAATGCGCGGACCCATCATAGAGTTGTCTGATGACCGCTACGAGGGCCGCGGGCCGGGCAGTGCCGGCGACCGGATGGCACGCCAATACATTATCGAGCAAATGCAAGACATCGGGCTGCAACCGGGTGCTGCTGACGGTGCATGGGAACAGACGTTTAACCTTATTGGTGTAACGGCGGAGCAACCCTCGAGCTGGGAGTTCGAAGCTGACGACGGGTCGCTGACGTTCAAGCAATGGGATCAATTTATCGTTGGTAGCGGCGTGCAAGCGGAACGCGCCGAGGTTGCCGACGCCGAAGTCGTGTTCGTCGGCTACGGCATTCAAGCGCCCGAGTACGACTGGGATGATTTCAAAGGCGTTGATCTGACCGGCAAGATAGCGTTAATAATGAATAACGACCCGGACTGGGATCCCGACCTGTTCGCTGGCGAAACTCGCCTGTACTACGGGCGCTGGGGCTACAAATACGAAAGCGTGGCACGCCAGGGTGCGGTCGGCGCAATCATAATTCATACAACGCCATCCGCTGGCTATCCTTTCCAGGTGGTGCAGACATCATGGACCGGGGAACAATTCGAATTGCCTGCGGGTGACGAACCGCGCTCGCAAATCGAGGCCTGGGTGACTGAAGATGCCGCTCGCCAGCTCGTCGCGCTGGGTGGTCACGATCTCGACGCGCTGCGCGAGGCGGCCGATAATCGCGATTTTCAACCGGTCCCGCTGGGCGTATCCACGTCGTTCGGCATGGATGTCTCATTGACCAAGGTTGAAACCGCGAATGTCCTTGGCCTGATTCCGGGTAGTGATCCGGAATTGAAAGACGAGGCAGTCATCTACACCGCGCATCACGATCATCTTGGAATCGGTACGCCGAATGCAGAAGGCGATGCGATCTACAACGGTGCCATGGACAATGCAGCAGGTGTTTCGCAGATTCTTGCCATCGCCAGGGCGATAATATCGCTACCGCAACCCGCGCGGCGCTCGATTCTGTTCGCATTCGTTGGAGCGGAGGAACAAGGGCTGTTGGGGTCCATGTACTACGCTGCAAATCCAACCTTTCCACCGGGTAAGATCGCCGCGAACATTAACTACGATGGCGGTAATATTTGGGGCCACACGCATGACGTCACGTATATCGGTCTTGGAAAATCGACAATTGATGACATCGTCGAATCGATTGCGCAGTCACAACAGCGCGTCGTGAAGGCCGATCAGTACGCCGATCGTGGTTATTTTTATCGCTCGGATCAGTTCAGTTTTGCGAAGATCGGTGTGCCGGCACTTTACCTCGATAGCGGTACGGACTACGTGGACCGTCCGGCCGGTTGGGGCAAAGAACAGCATGACCATTACACCGAGGTCCATTATCACCAGCCGTCCGATGAATATGACGATAGCTGGAATTTTGACGGCATGATCGACGACGCTCGACTCGGCTTCTGGACGGGCCTGTCCATTGCGGTCGCTGACGAAATGCCACGCTGGAATCCGGGTGACGAATTTGAAGCCGCCCGCCTTGAGGCATTGGAAGCTGTCGCGCAGTAGCACTAATATCGCCGCAAGGGTCAGCACACTTGTTGCTGCCTGACCGTTGGCGGCGCTTTAGAGCCCTATGTTCTGCTGGCCTCGCGGTGGCTCCAGCCATAAAGACCAAAGCCGACTAGCAGCAGGATGCCGGTCATTAGCCAGGCGTCCGCTGCCGATTGCCACATGATCCAGGCGCAAAGCAGCAACGCGACCAGCGGGATCGTGTAGCCACCTCTCAACCTGAAAGCGGCCGCGCGGGCAGCTTCAGTCGCCTGACGCCGGATAATCGGCAGAGCAAGGATGCAAAGGACATAGCAGATCAAGCGCATCAAGGAGCTTGCGACAGCGAGTTTCGCGAAGGTGCCGGTTAAGGCGAAGGCGACGCCCAGCGTGCCGAGGAACAGGATCGAATTGCCTGGCGTCGCATAGCGCTCGTGAATTGCCCCGAACCAGCCGGGCAGCAGGCGTTGTTCTGACAGCGCGAATGTTAATCTGGGCACGGCCAGCATGATGCTGGCGAGATTGCCACCTATAGAAAAAACGGCGGCAATGGTTATTGCCAATGCACCGACCGGCCCGGCGAGCGCGCTGCCGACGTCAATCAGTGTTTGGTCGCCGGTTGCATCAGGCAGCACCGAGATGTAGACGAGCACAATCAGGAAGTACAAGACCGCGATCAATACCACGGTCGACACGAGGGCGACGGGGAGGGTTCGTGTCGGGTTTTTGGCCTCGCCCGATATGATAGTCGTAGACTCAAATCCTACGTATGCGTAGATCAGCAGAAGCGTCGTGCCACCCAGGTCGTCAATGGTTGGCAGAGTTGCTGGCAGCAAAGTTTCCCCGGTCACGTAGGGAAGTCCGAGCAAAATCAACAGCACAATGGGTACGAGTTTCATTACCGTTAACACGCCCAGCATCCGCATCCCGTCACGCACGCCGACGTAATTAGCCCAGGTAAGACCACCGCCTACGCCAATAATAAAAAGTGCACGCCCCAGGTCCGTTGCAAAAAACGGCACGACTGCGCCGAGATACTTCGCCATTACCGTCATGTTCGCCGCATAGGCGGTGACACGGCTCAGGAACAAAACCCATCCAGCGCTGAAGCCGGTCAATTTCCCAAACGCCTGGGTCGTGTACAGCACCGGGCCACCGGTATCGCGGAAATAGCTCGCAAGTTCAGCAAACGTCAGTACGACGGTAATGACCAGTGCACCAACGATGAGAAATAACCAAGGGCTCAGTGCGCCTGCGCGTGCCGTAATTGCCGCAGGCAGGGCGAAAATGCCGGCCCCGATAACGCCATTCAAGGCAACGACGGCAACGCCAAAGAAGCCAATGCTGCGCAATAAATGTGGCGCCGACCCTTTGCTGCCGTTAGTCATCCCCACGTCCTTTATATTTTTTCGTTATTGAAGGCGTCGCCAAAGCCACGAAAAACTGCCACGCAATTGACTGGTTGAGTGACCCGCATTATTCCACAGATCCGGCGGGTGCCCTGGCCCACCGTTGAATGCCTGCAATTTTTCGGTAAAGCAGGGATAATGCGCTCTTTTTCGAGGAGACCCACCATCGTGCAAAAGTTTGTACTGATCGTGATTCTTTTTGGCAGCTTGACCAGTTGCAGCAACCCCCGAGATGAATTCCCGATGGCCGAGAAAATCACCCAGGAAATAGAACAGCACGGCGATGTGCGAATCGACGAGTACTTCTGGATGAACGATCGTGACGACCCCCGCGTCGTCGATTGGCTGGAGAAACAGAATCGCTGGACCGAAAAGGTCATGGCGCCAATGCAGCGGCTAAAAAGCAGCTTGATTGAAGAAATGAAGAGCCGTATTCCCGCAGAAGATGTTTCTGCTCCTTACCGTGACGGGGACTACTGGTACTACCATCGCTACGTCAAGGGCGGCGAATACCCGATTTACTGCCGCAAGCACAAATCTTTGGACGCTGCAGAAGAAGTATTGCTCGACGTCAATGCGCTTGCGGGCGATGAGCCGTATTTTGCGGTTCGCAATTTTGAAGTCAGCCCGGACCACAAGCTCGCCGCTTATGCCGTCGACACGCAGGGCCGTCGTTTTTACACGATTTATTTTCTTGATCTTGAAAACGGGAAGCTGCTGCCAGACCGAATCGAGAATGTGACCAGCAACTTCGAATGGGCGAACGACAGCGAGACAATAGTCTATGTGCGACAGGATTCTGAATCGCTGCGCGCCTACCAGGTCCTTATGCACCGCCTGGGCAAGTCTGACGACGAGCTGATCTATCAAGAGGATGACGAGACCTTTTATGCCTGGGTGGAGAAATCGTTGTCGTCAAAAATGTTGTTTCTTGTTAGTGGGTCAACTTTGTCAACCGAGGTGCAGTTTATACCGGCTGACACGCCGGCTGCCGAACCACAACTGTTCCTGAAACGTGGCGGTGAACACGAGTATTATGTTGCCGATGGTGGCGACCGGTTTTTTGTTTTATCGAACGATAACGCCACCAATTTCCGGCTTTTCGAAGTGGGCTATGCCAACACGGCCCGTGACCAGTGGCAGGAGCTTGTGCCACACCGCGACAATGTTCTGCTCGAGAATGCGGATGTTTTTCGCGACTACATTGTTCTTTCAACGCTCAACCAGGGCGTCGTGCAGCTGGAGGTTATTGATCGGGCCAGTGGAGACACGCATCTGATGAATTTCGATGACCAGGTGTTTACGGCGTACACCTACGGCAACGTGAATTTCGCCTCGAAGTGGCTACGCTACGCGTATGAGTCTATGGCTACGCCTGACTCAACCTACGAATACAATATGGAGACGCGAGAGCGTCGCCTCATCAAGGAAGAAAGCGCGGGGCCGGATTTTGAACGCCGCGACTACGAAACGATAGCATTGCAGGTTCCTGCCAGAGACGGCGCCCTGATTCCTGTATCGATGGTATATCGCAAGGGCATCAAGCTCGACGGCAGCAATCCGCTGCTGCAGTATGGCTACGGTTCGTACGGGGTCACGATCGATCCTGCTTTCGATTCAGATCGTATCACTCTGCTCGATCGTGGGTTCATTTTCGCAATTGCGCACGTGCGTGGCAGCTCCAAACTCGGTCGCGAATGGTATTACGCCGGGCGACAGCTGCAAAAGAAGAACACCTTTAACGATTTTATCGACGTGTCGCGCTACCTTATCGACAAGGGATACACGAGTCCGCAGCACCTGTATGCGCAAGGCGGCAGTGCAGGTGGGCTGTTAATGGGGGCGGTTGTGAACATGGCGCCGGAACTCTACAACGGCATTGCCGCCGGCGTGCCCTTTGTCGACGTCGTTACAACCATGCTTGATGACAGTATTCCATTGACGACGGGTGAGTATGACGAATGGGGTGACCCCCGCATCCCCGAATTCTACGATTACATGCTGTCGTATTCACCCTATGACAATGTTGGGCGGCATGCTTACCCCAATATGCTGGTCACAACCGGCTTGCACGATTCGCAGGTGCAGTACTGGGAGCCTGCGAAATGGGTTGCGAAGATCAACGATTTCCGCACCAACGACAAACTTCTATTGCTTAAGACGGATATGCAGGCGGGGCATAGCGGCAAGACAGGGCGTTACCAAAGTCTTGAAGATACCGCGCTGTACTACTCATTTTATCTCTGGCTGGAGGACATACGGGAATGACCACAATAAATTCGGCGGGCGGCCGCAGCCTGAAGCTGGCTTTAGCTATTCTGGGCTTTTCTGCAGGTTTTGTTGTAGAGGCGTCAGACTTTGCTGAAATCAGCAATTTCCGTAGTTATTCGGACACCTTTGCCAGCTCCGGCCAACCCAGCGAAGCTGACATGAATGCGCTGCGATCGGCTGGATTCCAACGCATTGTCTACATCGCCTGGACGGATCATGAAAACTCTCTACCGCATGAAGACAGAGTGGTTCGGTCGCTGGGCATGGAGTACGTGCACATTCCGGTAGATTGGATGGCGCCGACTGCCAGCGACTTTTACCTTTTTGCAGGTGCCATGCAACGGGCCCCGGAGCGCAAGACCTTGTTGCACTGCCAGGTGAATTACCGGGCGTCAGCGTTTAGTTTTCTCTACCGGGTCGTCTACGACCGGGTACCAGTCGCCGAGGCAAAACGGGATCTGAATTCAGTGTGGTTGCCCAACGAAACCTGGCGGGACCTGATCTTCGAAATTCTGCGCGACAACGGTATCTCACCCCACTGTGATGGCTGCGACTGGACGCCGCCGCCGGAGCCGGCCACTTGAGTAGCTGCAAAATCGTCAATTCGCGAGAACCAGGAGTTGATATGAATTGGACGATGAAAATCATGCTTGGCGCACTTTTACTGGTGGCCGCAGAGGGTGCTGCGCTGGCACAGGTCGCTGATCTCGTGCTGCGCAACGGCAGCATCTGGACCGTCGACAAGGATCAGCCAGAGGCCACGGCGATGGCATCGCTTGCCGACAAGATCATTTATGTCGGTGACGAGGCGGGCCTGTCCGCGCATATCGGCCCGGACACGCGCGTGGTTGATCTGGCTGGACGATTCGTTGTCCCCGGCTTTAATGACAATCATGTCCACTTTGCCGGCACGGGCCAACTGCTGTACGGCCTGAATCTCCTTGACGTGTCCGACGAACGCGGCTTCATCGAACGCATTCGCGAAGTGCATCAGCGCTATGCAGGTGGCACCTGGATTACCGGCGGTGACTGGTCGGCCTACGAAACCTGGGCGGCAGGCGAGGTCGCTGAGGCAGGGCGCGAGGTTAACCCCGATGACCTTTACGGTAATCTGTTTCTGCCGAACAAGCGCATGATCGACGGTTTTACGCAGGAGCGGCCCGTGCTGGTGCGGCGTTTTGATCGCAAGGTTTATCTCGCGAACTCCGTGGCGCTGGAACGTGCGGGAATTCGCAAAGGACAACCTGACCCGGCAGGTATAGCGGTTGAGCGCGATCGCACGGGTGAGCCAACCGGCGCATTGTTTAATCCTGTTTCCGGCGCTGTTGAATCGACAGTACTGGTAAAGGACAACGTGCGTGCCTTGTTCGCAGAACTGATTCCCGAGCCGTCGCGGCAGCAGCGAATAGCAGAGACATTGCGCGCCTGGGAGCAAATGCGGCAAGTCGGTGTTACAAGTTATTCTGACGTTACGTCGCCGCCGATCCAGGTCGACATCTACCAGGAATTGAAAGACAGCGGGCAAATGACAGCGCGCGTCCGTTATCGCCCGCCGCTGGATCGCTGGGAGGCGATGGATGCGCTGGGTATTCATATTGGCTTCGGTGACGAATGGATTCGCTACGGCGCCGTCAAGGCCTGGATTGATGGCATCATGGGTAACAGCTCTGCGCGGTTCTACGAACCTTACACGCACAACCCGTCGAGCCGCGGTATTTGGCGCGACATCATGTTTCCGTTTGAGCGCAGTCCAGACAATCCGGAAGATATGCAGAGTCGCCTCGAGCGCCTCGCGCTGCAGGCGGACGCGCAGGATATTCAGCTGACCGTGCATGCGATTGGTGACGAGGCAAACGGGTACCTGATGGACATGGTTGAGCGTCTGATCGAGAAGAACGGTGAGAAAGATCGCCGTTTCCGCCTGGTGCACGCGCAGGTGATGACAGATCGCGATATTGAGCGCGCCGGTCGCATGGGCGTGGTGATGGAAGTGCAGCCTTATCATACATCCGATGACATGCGCTGGATGGAGGAGCGCATCGGGCGTGAACGTTCGCGGGGTGCTTACGCATTTCGCCGCATGTGGGATGCCGGCTCGGTAGTCAGCTTCGGTTCCGATTCGCCGGGCACAAACGCGTCACGCTATTTCCTCAATCCCATGCTCGGAATTTACGCCGCTGTGACACGCAAGACCCTGGCAGGGGCGCCCGAAGGCGGGTGGTTTCCTCAAGAAAAACTGACCGTTGAACAAGCTATTCAGGCATACACGCTAAATACCGCCTATGCCGCGTTCGAAGAAGATATCAAAGGGTCTATCACTGTGGGCAAGCTGGCCGACGTCGTCGTTCTCTCGGAAAACCTGGTCACGATGAATCCCGATAATATTAAGGACGTGACCGTGCTGGTGACGGTCGTCGGCGGCGAGATTGTTCACGACGCTACCTGACAACATGATCGGCATCCCGGCGTGACGATAGAAACCATCGCGGACGCAAAACGGTCAATTGCCATTGCGGGTAATATTGGCGTCGGCAAGTCTACGCTCGTGGAATTTCTGAGCACGACATACGGTATCGCTCCATTCTACGAACCGAGCGAAGACAACCCTTACTTGCCGGATTTTTACAAGGATATGAAGCGCTGGGCATACCATTCTCAAATTTACTTTCTCGGCCACAAGTTTCGCATCCACCAGGAGCTTGATCGCATGCCCGGCGTCGTGGTTCTCGATCGGACGATTTTCGAGGATGCCGAGATATTTGCCACCGCGCTGCATGACATGAAGCAGATCGATGATCGTGACTGGCTGAGCTACTGCAGTTTTTACAAATCCATTCTCAATGCTATTCGCCCCCCCGACCTGATGATCTACCTGCGCTGCTCGATGCGTACTTTGCGCAAGCGTATTCGCCTGCGCGGCCGTGAAATGGAAAAAGATGTGCCGTTAAGCTACCTGAAACGCCTGGATCGCCTTTACGAGCAATGGATTGCAAGCTACAACCTCAGCGACAAGCTGATTCTTGACACAGACAATCTCGACTACATTCACGACCTCGTGCACAGGCTTGACGTTATGGAGAAGATTGAAGCCGTGCTGCCGGAGGATATCGTGCGGCCGGCGCGGCAGCGATAAGCCGTAAGGCCTACGAATCTTGTTTCGTTCTCAACTTGATTGCCGTGTGTTTTGCGGCGCGAGCACCACAAATGGCGTGCACGCTAACACTGCATGAAATAAGAGAGCGCCCACGCGCACGCTGCGCAAGCTCAATCAGCTACCGAACGGCTCGATAAAACTGGAGGGGACGGCCACCCCATCGGCCATGGCCGGGGTAAAAATGCTTTCGCGGAGAGTCGTCAAAATTCCGTCGCGACATTTCGCAGTAATCGGTGCCCCTTCACCGGGCAGGATGCTATAGCTGTCGTGCCGGCCATCTTCGGCGACGTGTGCCTTCGCCCAGACAAGGTAGCGCGTGTGTCGTGGGCAAACCTTGGTGAACGCATCGACTGCGAGGCCGCGCTGCGCGGCAATATGATCTTCACCATAAGCCTCGACGTTCTCAAGAAGGCCCGGGTTGTTAAAAATGCGAATAGTCTCTTCTTCTCCCACCTTTGAGAATTCAACCTGAAACTGGACATAAACGGAAAATTTCTCGCCATTGTGCCGGGCTGGATTTAGTCGTGCCTTTCTCGCGGCTTTGACTATGGCGGAGATATAAACCTCATCACCCGCTGTGTTCTGGTAACAGCCGGTATTCGTCATTTTACCCACACGGCTAACCTGAGACGCGCATCGCAAGCGAGACTTGGCGTCGCCGCGCAGTTCCGGGAACTTGATTAATTTCGCAAGGCTGGCTTCCGGATGATCGAAGGTCGCGGGCGTCGACTCGGCAATAGCATTCTGTATTCCAAGTGCCGACAGCAAGAAGGCAATCAAAGAAGACTTAAAAATCATGACACTTCTGTGCAGGGTACCCGGCTGTGTACTGGAACCTAGTTGCTGACAGCCTGGAACTCATACAGTGCCTCTACGACCGGTGACATGGGCTCGCCAAAACGTCCAAACCAGTCGTGGTAAAGGCGACGAATGCGCGCATCTCCGTACAGGTCCGCGAGGGCTGTGTCGGCCAGCAGCCGAAACTCGGTATCGCCTCTTTGCAGCATCAGTGAGTATGGTTCGCGAGAAAAAATTCGCCGTACCATGAGATACTTGGATGCATCGGCACTGCGAAATACCAAGCCAACCAACATTGCCCGGTCCGATGCATAGCCATCTACCTTACCTTCATCCAGGAGCCGCATGCCGTCGTCGTGCGTGCGGATCTTGAGCATCGTGAAGTCGAATTCGTTCAGTTTGCCGAAGCGTCGCAATGCGTCCTCGGTGGTCGTTCCGGTAATTACCGCAACTTTCTTCCCTGGCAAGTCTTCGAGCGTTGCAATCGGTTTGGACTTGGTCGAAAGCACCGTGCCGCCGGTAATGTAGGTCATCAACGTGAAGTCGACCTGCTCACGACGGCTCAACGTTACGGTAGTTGCGCCACACTCTATATCGACGTCGTGATTGACGACGGCAGCGATTCGCTCGGCGGGTGTAATCAGCGGTACATATTCGACTTTGATGTCCTCCCGATTAAGGACGCTGCGCACTTTGACAGCTATGTGTCGGCACAGGGCAATGGAGTACCCCTTGGGCGTGCCGTCGGCATCCAGAAATGACATCGGTGGCGCGTCGGGCACAAAGCCAACGCGAAACACACCGCTTTCCGCAATACGCTCAAGCGTCGGACTATGGTTTGCTGCGTTGCCGAACGAGGGATGACCCAGGAGGGCAGCAATTGTGACGACTGTCAGCCAGCGGTACATGGCGGTCTCCAATAGAAAAGCAGGTAGCCTGTGAACATGCGTAGAGGCAAAATCATGCAGGTCATTGTTGACCTGGAAAAGCGGTGTGCGCAGCTTTTGCTTTGACTCGCGCTTCCGCTATTTGTTCATCGCGTGGTTTTTTCCGCCGCGCACTCAGTATCCATGAGTAACCAGCGCAAGCCGGTGCTCTGCTGTTTTAACACGCATTGTCGGCCATCGAGGAACAAATGAAATGTCTCTCCCGGCTCCATTAAGCGACCCCCCGTTTGCGGTGCATCCAGGCCGCGGGGCGGTTTGAGGTCGATCATTAAAACGCTGGTTTGTGTCAGCGCATCGGCAGCCAGCATGGTCGACGCGCCGTGTAATGCTGTTTGGACGACCGCTTTTAGCTCAGCTCGACTGGCGCTATCAGGATTAACGATCACAGCGGGTTCGCCATCCATTGGCAAACTAGCAGCGCAGGCTGAGATCACGTTGGCGGCGATAGCCAGCAAGATGACACGACGGCGCCACATTAGCGGCTACGATCCATGATGCGCATCTCATGCAACGGCGAGCGAGGCAAAATCATGTCCTCGTCCTGATACTCCGGCGCGTCGGGCTTGCTGACGCCCGGGAAGGTCACAGAACTCGGCGCAGGGCAACCCTGGCCGTCGCGGTATGCGAGCGCAGCCGCGAAACGTCCCTCGAGTGGGTCACCGAGCTGCCGCGTGAAATCGTCGGCAACCTGGCATCCCGGCACAGCAACGGTCGGCTCGGCTGCGTTTTGCGGTGAGAAACCGTCCGCGTAGTCGCCGAAACCGGCATCGTTCTCGGTTTGCAGCTGAATGGTGAAGTAGGTCGTACCGCAATTGTCGGTTGCATAAAAACCGTATGGCTTGCCACAGGTCGTCGAGCCGATCTGGATGACTTCAATGTCGATGCCGCGCAGTCCGTTAATCACCGACTCACTGGCGGAACAGGTGCCGGGTCCGGTCAGGACGAAAAGACGCGCTAAATCTAACGCCGGTAAAGCCTGGCCTGAATCGGAGGTGCTGAAAAACGGTGTCGGCGTCAGCGGTTGGCCGGTGACCGGATTCGTGGTCGGGTACTTGTCATTGAACGTTGACTTCTCAAAGGTGCGGCCGCCAGTCGCGTTCGCGCCTGCGATCATGTAGGAAAGCTCGCTCGCGATAAAAATAAAGCCGCCACCGTTGTAGCGCAGATCAATCACCAGATCCTCAATGTTCTCGTTCCGCAGCTCTGTGATGGCATCGATGAGCTGCTGTTCCGCGGAGCGAATACCGAAGCTGTTAAATTGCATGTAACCCACTTTGCCGGTGGGAGTATCTATCGCCTGCACGTTCTGCACCGGCGAGGACGTAATTTCCTGCGAAGTCATGGATATCTCACGCTCAGTGCCGTCGGGATCGCGCACTCGGAAAGTGTGAGTCTCTCCAAGCTCGGCGGGAAACAAGCCCGCGTTAAGGGTGTCGACATCGCTGCCGAATGCGACATCAACGCCGTCGATTTCAAGAATTTCAGCACCGCGCAACAAACCCTCGTCCGTAGCCGGCGTATTTGGCTCCGTGTAGGCGACCAACAGTTTCCGCGGCGGGCTGGCCGCCAGCAATGCCCATTGCAAACCGTACCCGGCCGTCACACCAGACTGGGAGAGCTGGAAGTATTCATCGGTGGGATAGGTGAAATGCGTGCTTGGCCGGTCTTTTGGACGTCCGCTCGGCGACAGTTCCTCAGTTACCAGCAGGTCGAAGTATTCCGGCGTCTCGAACAAAGCCGGGTCACGGTCGGTGATCTCGTCGTACCAAAGATAAGTATCGTTGCTGTAGGAGCGCAGGAAGTTATTCTCATCCGTGCGTGTACCGCTGACGTCGGCGTACGGCTGGCCCGTGGCGGGGTTGATGCCGCTGCGCGGATTGACGCATTGAGACTTGAACGTATCGGCACTCAGAAACACACCCGGCTGCCAGCTATTGCCGTTGGCTCCGCCACCGCCACCGCCACCGCCCGTGCCGCCGCCGCTGCCGCCCGTGACGGTACCGCCACCACCGCCACCACCACCGCAAGCGGTGAAAAGCAGGGTGCAGCAAAGGCAAAGTGAACGGGCGAATCGAGCAGATGTGACAGGCAATATTGACATAATAATTCTGGGTCCCTGATGGCGATCGATCATGATACCGTCTCGCTTCCAATCACGCGAGGCGCCCAGTAAAGGACCCTCCGCAGGTCCCCGGGTTCCCCATGAGCAACAAGCCAGAGCCAATGATTACGGGATTACTTACGGTCGCGCCACGCTATTGTGGCCCACCCAATTCAGCGAACGGAGGGTATATTGCTGGCAGGCTGTCAACCTTTGTTGGCGACTCTGCGCAAGTTTCCTTGCTCCGGCCCCCGCCGCTCAACACGGCGATGCAGGTCGCAACAAGGAGCGACGGTGGAGTCGATTTGATAAACAATGATGGGATCGTCGCAACCGCTATCCCTGCGACAGCACGCGTCAGCATCACAGCAGTGCCGGATTTCGATGTGGCCTGCGCTGCCTCAGAACGGACGTTTCCCGCAGCGCTGCACAAGATTCCCCAGTGCTTTGTCTGTGGTCCTGGCCGCAATCACGGTGACGGCCTGCGCATCCACGTGGGCCCGGTCGACCCGGCAGACAGTGAATGGTCGGGCACGCTGGCCGCGCCCTGGGTGCCAGCGGCGGCACTCGCGGACGGGCAAGGGGAGGTTGGCGCCGAATTTGTGTGGGCTGCGCTTGACTGTCCGACGGCCTACGCTTGCGGCAGCCTCGATGGAATGCCACCGGTGCTGCTTGGCAGGCAGACAGTAAGCGTCGCGCGCCGGCCAAGAGCTGGCGAGCACTGCGTCGTAGTCGCGACGCAAACAGGCCACGATGGGCGCAAATACTTTGCCGATGCCGTGCTGGTGGGCGCCGACGGACAACAAATTGCGGTATGCAATGCAATCTGGATTGAAGTGAGTGAGGCGCAACTTTTAGGAAGCGCTTAAAGCAGTAGCTACTGCATCATCTCCGCGGGAATACGAAATTCGCCAGTACCGTCAGTGACATGCGAAACCCGCGTCAGATTCCGGCCACCGCGCTTGGCGTCGTACAAGGCGTCATCGGCACGGCGCAACCAGTTCTCGCCAGTCTCACCAGGGTGCAATTCAGCGACCCCGAGCGAGATGGTTACTTTACAGTCCGGCGCCAGCTCGCCTTGCGCGATGCGAACGCGTAGCTGTTCTGCGAGTCCGGAGGCGCGATAAATGTCTTGCCCGTCAGCGACTACTACAAACTCCTCGCCGCCTATCCGAAACAGGCGGTCGTTTGCCCGAATGCGACGATTAATCATTGCGGTGAGCTCTACAAGAATCTGGTCGCCGGTACCGTGACCGTATTCGTCGTTGATAGCTTTGAATCTATCGAGATCAAGAATGATTAAAGAGGCAGGCGTGCCACCGCGTTGCTGTTTGGCGATTGCCTCGCTTATTGTTTGAGTCAAGGCGCGGCGGTTGCCAGTGCCGGTCAACGGATCGCGCGTGGCGAGGTCGAGTAGTCGCTGCCGTTGGCCTCGTGTCAGCCCGGCAAATGCGTATGCAAAGGCGCTCGTCATCAACATTGTAACGGCGATTGTCATGGCAGCCATCAATTCGAATTCGGAAACAAGAATCGGCAACATGACTAACAACGTCGCTATCGTCGCGCTTACCGCTTCTTCGGGCTTCAGCAGGTAGTACGCCACTACCACAGCCGGGTATCCCCAGAACACCTGTGCCGGACCAATCATGTACAGCGTCGATATGTACCCGACAAGGCACAAGGTCGAGATACTGATACAGGCGAAACGCAGTTGGCGTGACCGCAGTACCACCGTGCCGAGGATTATGAATCCCACTACGATTGCCGTATCGAGGATTGCGGCCCACCATTGCTGATTGATAAAACGAATAACGGCGAACGGAAATACTCCCAGTGCGCCAGCTGCACAAAACATTAGCGGCAGACGAAAACGCTCGGGAGCAGGGAGCTTGTGAATACCAGTGTCGTGCACGTGCCGCTTCCTTGCCGGGCCGGTCTTTCTTAACAAACAAATGAAAAAAAATTCGTAAGCGATTGTAAAACAGAAATAAAAAACTCAGATTGCGCAGCATTTGATTCGAATGCGCCTGCATATTCTAGCCTGCTTTACGTGCAAAAATCCGGACTTGTTTCGCATCCCGGTGGGCGGCCCCGGGCGCGGCCTCGTGGCCGGCTCCGCGCGTTCCGGCTTACTGATTATTGTAAAGCGGCACGGGACCGAAGCGGGCGAGCCGGGTCTGATCAGCCGCCAGCAGCACGATGTTCCGGTCGTCGTAGGTAATTCGGGCAGTTTTTCTCAAGACTTTCATCAGCGCGATCTCTGGCGGCGGGTTGATTTCGGTGCAAGCGCGTTCGAATAACTCTATGTCTCGAAATAGAGGCGCACTTCGGCCGAGCTCAAAACTGGCGTTGAAACTCAGACAACCGCCGTTGCCGGAAACTGCACC
>JABDKF010000114.1 GCA_013003155.1 Woeseia sp.
GGCCGTGGTTTCCGCTGGTCGCAACGTCACACGCAACGCCTGGTCGAAGCACGACATCCGGACGCGAAGCGCTACTTGCAGCACGGTCGTTTGTTCCGAGCGGCGCGTCGCGCCGAACAAATCCTGGACGGTATATTCGGCCTGCGATGGCTTGCCTGCGGGTTGCGCGCCGATGCGTGGTGGAACCCGGTCCGGCCGCTGCCGGGCGTGGGCGGTGATCCCTTGCTGCACGGTGTCGGTGCAGCTGAGGAAGCGCCGGTCACCATGGATCTTAATGAGCGCAACGGACACACGCTGGTGGTCGGTACGACGCGGGTGGGCAAAACGCGCGAGGCGGAGATTCTTGTGACGCAGGACATTCGTCGCGGTGAGACGGTAGTGGTGATTGATCCCAAGGGCGATTTGGACCTGATGATGCGCTGCTTCGCCGAGGCAAAACGCGCCGGTCGACTGGATGCGTTTCATATCATCCATCTCGGGTTCCCGGAAATCTCAGCGCGCTACAACCCGGTCGGTGACTTCGGCCGCATCACGGAAGTGGCTTCGCGCATTGCCACACAACTGCCCTCGTCCGGCAACTCCGCAGCGTTTCGCGAGTTCGCTTGGCGCTTTACCAATGTGGTGGCGCGCGCGCTGGTGGGACTCGGTCGACGGCCCGACTACCAGGTAATTGCGCGCTACGTCACCAACATTGAACCGTTGCTCATTGACTACTACGAGTGGTGGCTGGAGAAAGTCGTACCCGGTGATTGGCGCGACTCGCTGAGCACCATTGAGCAAGCCCTTGAGTCGAAAAACCTGCCGGTTTCGCACCGCGGTCGCGACCGCTATGCGTTGGCCTTGATCAAATTCGCCAACGACCGTGGCCTCTACGATCCGGTGGCGGATGGTTTGCGCAGCGCTTTTGACTACGACAAGACCTATTTCGACAAGCTCACCGCATCCTTGTTGCCGTTGTTGGAAAAACTCACCTCGGGCGCCACCGGCGAATTGCTGGCACCACGCTACGGCGATCTTAACGACGATCGCCCCATTCTGGATTGGATGCGTGTCATCCGCGAGAACGGCATTGTTTATGTGGGTCTGGATGCGCTCAGTGACCCGGAGGTGGCGAGCGCCGTCGGTAATTCGATGTTTGCGGATCTGACCTCGATTGCCGGGCGACTCTACAAGCACGGCGATACACAAGGTTTGCCGCAGGCAACCGGACATCGGCGCGCGCCGTGCGTGGTGCACGCGGACGAATTTGCAGAACTAGTCGGCCAGGAATTTATTCCCCTCTTGAACAAGGCCGGTGGTGCCGGTGTTCAGGTAACGGCCTACACACAGACCACCGCCGATATTGAAGCCGGTATCGCCGATCGGGCCAAGGCGGGCCAGATTCTCGGCAACTTCAACACGCTGCTAATGCTTCGTGTGCGCAATGAACAAACGGCGCGCGTGCTCACCGATCACTTGCCGCGCGTGCGGGTGTTCACCAAGACGGCCGAATCTCGCGTTACCGACAACAACGAACTGGAGACGTCGGTCGATTTCACCTCACAAAATGCCGATCGTGTGATGGAAACCGAAACCGAGATGTTGCAGCCGGCAGACCTGATGGCACTGCCGAAAGGACAGTGCTTTGCTCTGTTGCACGGCGGCCACCTTTACAAGCTTCGTTTGCCTCTGCCTGGCAGGGACCCACACGCGCCAATGATGCTTGAGGAAATTCGGGCGGAGCGACTTGCGCGCCATGCCGGAATTGAGCATTAGTGGCCCGTTCGCACGACAATGCCTATGCGCTCCTCGATCGGCCAGCGAGTCCGTTGATTCCCGAACACAGCGGACTGGGCGCCCTGTTTCGCTGGTTGCGATGGATCGCAGCGTTGTGCGCGCTGGTGCTCGTAATTGACCTGCTGTTCGTTGTGTTTATCTGGGCGGACGGCAGTCACCGTCTGACCGAATTGATCGCGGCAGAGCGACACCTACTCGGTCTTGATTCGGATAGTTCGTCAGGCCGCTTCGTTGACGAAACGGTCACCGTGGCGTACGACTGGGTGTTTGTGAAAACAGGTTTGGGGGATTGGTTGGCGACGCAGCGCAGCGGCTTGCTGGCGGCCGTGATCAACGGCCTGTGGGTGCTGGTTGAAACGGC
>JABDKF010000117.1 GCA_013003155.1 Woeseia sp.
TCGGTGCCTCGGACCTGGCGCAGCGCTTCAATGTGTCGCCCCTCGTAATCGGCCTGACGATTGTTTCGTTTGGCACCTCCATGCCAGAGCTTGTCGTGACGCTTTTGTCCGGCCTCGCGCACAAACCAGACTTGGCCATCGGCAATGTTATTGGTAGCAATATTTGTAACGTTTTGCTGGTCCTGGGTGTTGCAGCGATCGTCCAGCCACTAAAAGTTCGTGACTCGACCCTCGTCTCAGAAATTCCGTTTTCGCTGACGGCCGCTGTGCTGGTCGGCTTTCTGGCCAATGCCGCGTTGTTCACCAAGAACCCGGACCTGACAATCAGCCAGCTTGATGGCGTAATACTGCTGGGATTCTTCTTGCTGTTTATGCTGTACGTTTACAAGGTGTCGAGGAATTCGCACTATTTTGACGGACAGGAAACCAAGAAGCAGACACGGTTTCGCGATACCTTCTTCCTGATCGCCGGCATAGTCGGACTTTATTTCGGTGGCGAATGGGTTGTCACTGGTGCCGTAGGGCTCGCGCAGACCTGGGGCGTGGATGATGCAATGATAGGTCTGACAATCGTTGCAATCGGCACGTCCAGTCCGGAACTGTTCGCGTCGGTGGTGGCAGCAATGCGGGGTGAAACGGATATTGCCGTGGGCAACGTGGTGGGCTCGAATATTTTCAACCTGTTATGGATTCTTGGCCTTACAGCAACTGTCGTGGAACTGCCTTTTGAAGTCGTCAGTAACACGGATCTGATCATGGTAATTTGCGCAAGCGTCATGATACTGCTCGCGATGGTCACAACGAAAAAGCGTGCGGTGCTGCGCTGGCACGGCGTTTTGTTCGTGAGCTTGTACTCAGCCTATCTCACTTATGTCGTGACCCGGGTTTAAGGCTGCCGGCACTCTGCTATCCACGCTACACAGTTGGCTTGTAGACGGCTGAAAAAATGGCGCCCAGTACGGCAAATGTGAACAAGCCCGAAATTAGCCACATTGCGGCGACGAACGCGGATATCGGGTAGACGACGTACTGGTCCAGCGCATAGGGCACCGCCAACAGCAGGCCGATCAACAAACCGTAACGAATGCCCTCCCCTATCCCCCGGTTTTCGTAGCCTTTGGTAAAGATGTAGCAAAACACAAACAGGGACACGGCGCCGCCTGCAAACATGATCCACATCATTTCCGTCATCTCTGCTTCCGGTCGAAATACGGAACCAAGGCTCTGATAGGTGGCTCCGAGCAGAACCTCGTGAATAACAAAATTCATCGCCTGCGCCGCGATGAACACAACAACGTAGCCGATCCAGAATGACTTGTTCACAAAATTCTCCTCGTCGAAAAGATTGGTCATGCTCACCCGGAGCCCGGGCAGTTACAAGGGTCTGTCACTGCGGCCCGGTCTCATCTCAATCGGGGACCGACGCCGGGAGTTGCGGCCGGCTGCGGCGCCAGGCATCCCAGCTAAACGCAATCACCGCGATCCAGATGCAGGTAAAACAGATGATGTGGGCGAGCGTCAGCGCTTCGCCATAACCGACCCCTACCAGGAACTGCAACGTGGGTGCGATAAACTGCATGATGCCTATAGTGCTCAGATTGAGCCGGCGCGCGGCGAGTGCAAAACAGAGTAGCGGTACGACTGTGAATGGGCCCGCCAATATTAGTATGCCATTGAACGCCAACGAGTCTGCGTTGAAGCTGGCGACGCCAGCTTGAACTAAAAAACCGAGGTAGCCGATGGCAAACGGCGCGAGTATCAGGGTCTCGGTAAACAAGCCCGGCATGCCACCCACGTCGGTGCGCTTGCGAACGACACCGTAAATTGTAAACGAGATAGCGAGCGTTATTGAAATCCACGGAAACTGGCCGCCACTTATCGTTAGTACCGCGACGCCGACTGCTGCGAGCACGACAGCCGCAATCTGCAGCGGCCGCAGCTGTTCCTGAAAGAACCAGACACCGATGACGACATACATTAGAGGATTGATGTAATAACCGAGGCTTGCCTGGAAAATCTGCGAATTCTGTACGGCCCAGACATACACCAGCCAGTTCAAGGCAATGAAAAAAGCCGACAGCGAAAGTAATCCGAAGGTTTTGCGGCTCCGGAACACTCGCCATACTTCAGGCCACTGCGAGCGCACGGCAATAATCAATGCACCGAATGGTACCGACCAGACGATGCGGTGAGCCAGCACTTCACCTGCTGGCACGCTTTGCAAAATCTTAAAATATATTGGCAGAAAACCCCAGATTCCAAACGCAATGAGTGCGCTGATCACGCCGTTGCGTCTACGCGCTTGCGGCGATTCGAATCCGTCGTTTTGTGATTCCGGTGGCATACTGATCCAAGGTTCGGGGCGAGTCACAGCCTGTAGCATGCTGTCAGCTTGCTAGCCGTATTACGACCGATTTCTTGTACGCAGCGCATGCGCGGCAATGCTATGGGTTTCGCCCCTCTCTTTTACCGTCGCGTTAAGGCGTTTTAGATCAGTCAGCGCCTTCCTCGCCGAAACCTTCCGGCAAACGCATGTCCAGCGCCCTCAGCAAGAAGCCCCAGCGATCCGCATAGGCTTCAATGGCCTTGTCGGTTGGCGTGCCTGCGCCGTGCCCTGCGCGCGTTTCGATCCGGATTAGGACCGGCGCGTCACCGCCCTGCGCATCCTGCAGCGCAGCCGCATACTTGAAGCTGTGCCCCGGCACGACACGGTCATCGGTATCCGCAGTTGAAACGAGTACCGCCGGGTATTCCACACCCTGCCGGACGTTGTGATATGGCGAATAGGCATACAAGGCTGCAAACTCTTCGGGATCATCAGCGGAACCGTAGTCATCCACCCAGTAGCGTCCTGCCGTGAAAAGATGAAAGCGCAGCATGTCCATGACGCCCACGGCAGGCAGTGCCGCACCAAACAGGTCGGGCCTTTGATTCGTTACCGCGCCGACCAGCAAACCGCCGTTACTGCCACCCATGATCGATAATTTCTCGGGCCGCGTGTATTTTTCGTCAATCAGGTGCTCGGCCGCAGCAATAAAATCGTCAAACACGTTTTGCTTGTCGAGTTTGGTCCCTGCTTTGTGCCACGCCTCACCGTATTCGCCACCGCCACGCAGATTGGCCACTGCCCAGACGCCGCCCATCTCCAGCCATGCAACGCGCGTTACCGAAAAGCTCGGTGTCAGCGATATATTGAAGCCGCCGTAGCCGTACAGCAATGTGGGATTTGTGCCGTCGCGCTGCAGGTCTTTGCGATGGGTGATAAACATCGGAATCCGAGTCCCGTCTTTTGACTCGTAGAAATCCTGCTCGACGACATAGTCGCCGCTATCGAAATCGACAACGGGTTGCTTGAAAACAGACACATTGCCCGTGCTGACGTCGAGCCGATTGATGGTTGGCGGAGTATCGAAACTTGAATAAGCGAAAAACGTCTCCGGGTCATCCGATCTGCCCGAAAAACCGCTCGCGCTGCCGATGCCCGGCAGATCGACGTCACCAATATGTTTTCCGTCGAGATCAAACCGTTTGACCAGCGACCAGGCGTCCTGCATGTACTCGGCAATTAGCTGACCACCGACGTATTCCACCTGGTTCAGCACCAGGCTGGTTTGTGGGATGATTTCGCGCCACTCCGAAGGCGCCGGGTTCTCGAGATTTATGCCGATCAGCCGCCCGCGCGGCGCATCGTTCGTTGTCCGAAAGAACAGTGTGGCACCACGATTGCCGACCAATGAGTAGTCATAGTCAAAACCTTCAATCAACATGTACGGCTGCGAGTCAGCCGACTGCAAGTCTTTTACGGCGATCTGATAGCGACTGTCAGTGCCCTGCGAGATAGTAATCACCAGGTAGCGATTATCTTCAGTTACCTCCGCTCCTACGTTCCAACTCGGTGCATCGGGGCGTGCGAAAACAAGTTGATCCTTGTCCTGCGTATTGCCAATACGATGAAAATAGACGGAGTGGTTCAAGTTCAACGACTGGAACTTGTCCGCAGCCTCGGGTTCAGGAAAACGGCTGTAATAGAAGCCACTGTTGTCCTTGGCCCATGACAGCCCGGTAAATTTCAGCCATTCAAGGCGATCTTCCAGGACTTTGCCGCTAGCGACGTCGAGAACCCGCGCAATCCGCCAGTCCGTTCCGCCATCCTGTTCGAGATAGGCGAGCAGCTGACCGTTCGGGCTCGGGTGCCAGGATGCCAGGGCAACCGTACCGTCGTCGGCCCAGCGGTTTGGATCGATGAGCACTTCCGGATCAGCATCCAGCGCTGTCTGGCTGAGCAGTACATCCTGATTCTGCAGGCCGTCATTGAACTCATAAAAATAGCGGCCGCCACGTTTGACCGGCAAGCCAAAGCGCTCGTAGTCCCACAGCTCGCGGAGGCGGCGCTCAATTCGCGCGCGTTCATCGATCGTTGCGAGGTATGCAAAAGTTGTAGCATTCTGTTTCTCGACCCAGTCCGCGACATCCTCGTTCTCGCGCACGTCGTCTTCCAGCCAGCGGTAGGGATCCGGGACCTCCCGGCCGTGGTAGGTGTCGGTTTGCTCGATTTTCACGGTAGTTGGGTAACTTATCTCTGCGGTATTGTCGGATTCGGTCTCGCTGGAGCAGCCGGCAAGGGTCAGCAGCAGCAAAAGCATTATGCGGAAATACGGCGTCATAGCGGTTGCTTGGTAACAAAACGAGCCGCGAACTGTAGCACATACCGCTTCCCCGAAAGGCCCTGCCGCGAGCCTCGATTCTCGCAGCTGGCTGCCCGTTAAAATTCCAGGTAGCGCCGCATTTCACAGTCCTCATGAGGAAGCCTGCTTTTCAATTTGCAGGCCGCTGCATTAGTCTGTGTTGAGCGGAACAGGAGCCCTATTCCCGATGCTGCAAACTCCCGGCGCAACGGCGATCCTCGTCGTCACTATCGCAATCAGCCTGCTCGGCATGTACCGCATGCCGCAGATCGTCGAGCGCAGCCTGTTTCGACCTTACTATTTCCTGCGAGCACGGCACTACGAAACGATTTTTACCAGCGGCTTCGTACATGCGGATCTCGGCCACCTGCTGTTTAACATGGTGACATTTTTCTTTTTTGGATTTTCCCTGGAAAGCCGTATCGGCACCTGGAAGTTTATTTTGTTGTACGCCGTCGGTCTCGTACTCAGTCATTCCTGCAGTTACTTCAAGCACCGGGACAACCAGCATTACGCGTCACTTGGGGCTTCCGGCGCAGTATCCGCGGTGCTGTTTGCTTACATCGTCTACTTCCCCGATGCGACGCTGATGATCATTCCGATTCCTATTCCGATACCCGCCGTTTTGTTTGCATTTGGCTATGTTGCTTATTCGTGGTGGGCAGCACAGCAAGCTCGCGGCCGCATTAATCACGATGCGCATTTTTGCGGCGCGTTAAGCGGGTTGGCATTCGTCGCGGGCACGGACCCGGATGCCTTTAGACGGCTATTGTCGATCGTGCTGTAACAACCCTGGCCGGCCGAATCTGCCGATTATTGCTTGCCATTGAAAGTGTCGGAATTGCGGAGGCAGCTTCCTGATTGTTCGAAAGTACGGCGTCACTCGCAATTTCCTACTTATTCGAAAACACGGTGTCACTTTCTTGCAATCAAAAGTGTGGGAAACCCTTCGACCACTTTCTATCATACCAGCCACTCCAGCCGCCCATTTTTTCTGCACTGATATTCCGCTAATGGCCAAATCGGAGATCCCACGCACACCAAGCAGGCTGCCTGTGGGAGCGGCTTCAGCCGCGATACCGCAGCCCATTCTTGTGATATTGCGTAGGCTCAATGCGCGACTTCAAATTCGCAACCCGCGACGATGCTGTGCTTGCCTCGTTCGGGAGTTGAGTCACTATTCGGCGGAATTTATCAGCGCGGCAATCGCGGCTGAAGCCGCTCCCACAGGTTTTCCGCCGGGCTAGAGGGAATGCCTGCTCTCGAACAAGGGATGTAGTAACGGCACCAAAGCGAGCGCTACCGTTTGCGCGTAAATGCCCTCACGCGTATACCGACCGTCCGTCAGCAGACCAAAGGCGCCACCGCCCTGTTTGCTATTGACCGTTTTGAAAACCCGGTCGTTTGCATCGCCGAGCTCCATTCCGCCGTCGACTAAATCCTTGATGGCAGGCGGCAGCGGCAGCGTGGCGCTGCGTGCCATGCCGATGCGGCCATGCGGATCACACACCGCCATCCACGCGAACGCCTGCAAGGAATCATCGATAGTGGCTATGCCACCTTCCAGCCCCACCCAATAGTCAGCGTCCGGCTCGCGTCGCTTTGCATCCATGGCGCGGTTGCGCGCACCTTCACGGGTCTCATCATCACTAATCGGCTGGTCACTCACGCCGGAATCAGCGTAGGTCCCGCGCACTTCACAAGGCGGGCCGGACATGCACGCTAAAAACGCCGTGCGAACTGCCGCAATCTTGACGGGATTGTTCGATGCAACAATAACAATCACTCGACTGCTCCTGCCGTTGCGTAGCCTGTGAGCTCCACGTAGCCACGGCCGGTGATGCGATTCGCCCCGCGCGTTCCGAAAACATCGACAGCGCCCTCCCAGTAACGCACGAAGGTAGCGAGTTCCTGCGCCGCCATCGCGGGTTCAACGCGCAGGTCCAGGAGCTCTTTTGCAACCCGAATGTGCCAACCGTGCGGATACGTGCCACCCAGCGGACTGTCCCAGTAGTCAAGAACGTCGATCTCAACGTCGTCGGTCGTCAACGGCACGACCGATCCATCCGCCTTAATCAAACTACCGGCGCTGAATTCGTCGATCGAACCGTCCGTTTGGCGCAGCTGATAAAACATCAGGTCAGTGCCGTCGTCGAGCTGCACGGCGAACCAGTCCCAACCGGCCTGCCGCGCGCTCAACGCGCTGCTGCTCCATTCGCGGTCCAGCCAGCTTAACCCCTGCACACTGAACTCTTCATCGCCGAGCCGCAAAGTGCCAGCCGTCTTCAGCCGCGGCATTGAATAATAATAAGACGCGTTCGCTGCGTCCGCCGACTTTTGTGACAAACCGGCGACTCCCTGCAGAACGACCGGCTTTGTTGGATCGAGACTAAGATCCAACAGCGCATCGTCCGTTTGTGCGTGCAGCTGCCAGCTGCCTGTCCGGCCGGTATCGGGCCGGTACCGCAAATTCCAGTCGTAGAGCCACACCCGTGGCGCCTGCGACTGCGAGCCCGCCAAGCCTGTCGCACCGCGCGAAACCCGCTCGTGAAAAACAAATTCGTCGTCTTCAATATTGCTGATTGCAAAATGTCCTATATACACCTGGTTTGTAAACCAGTCAGATTCGGCTGACGGCGCGCCGGGTGCCAGCGCGAAACGAAACAGGGTGAGCTCATAGCCGAAACGCCGACCGTTCTCGCCGTCAAGGTTGCCCGTGACATACCACCATTCATTGCGGAACGCCTTGTGGGGTCCGTGGTCCCTCGGAAATTCGAAATCGCGGGGTGTAGTCGCGGTTGCGAATCCGTCATTCGCGTTTGCGCCCAGCAATGCTGCAAGCGAGGGCTCTGCGGCCGCCACGGGAGTCGGTGATTCGCCCCGGCAGGCGTGCAGGATGACGAGGATCGACAAACAAATGCAGGTCGCAGCAAGCCGCATCACGTCATCAGTCCTCGCGCATTGCCAACGCGGGCTGACTTTGACTTATTCGCCACGCTGGGTATATTCCCGCAAGCAGCGCGACGCCTGTCGCCAGCAGCAAGGCGGACCACAGCGTGCTACCGCCGACTGCAACGGGCATGCTCCAGCCAAAGGCCCGCCGATTTATGACTTCGATCAACAGGCGCGCCATCAGCAGGCCCAGCGGCAGCGCGCAAAGCCCGCTCAGGAACCCGATCGCACCACTTTGCAATGTCACCATGCCGCCGAGTTGCCGCCGGGTAACGCCCAGTGCACGTAGCGTTGCCAATTCCCGGGCGCGCTCCATTTGCAAGGCGAGCAAGGCGCCAAGAATCCCGACGATGGCGACGCAAAGCGCAAGCCAGTACAAGACGTTGGTGATCAGGAAGGTGCGGTCAAAAATTGCCAGCGACTGGCCGCGCAAGTCCACGTTGGAGCTAATCTGTAGCTGCTGCCGATTTTCTGACAACGCGACTATTGCGTCAGTAATGTCGGCAACATCCGCACCCTGCTCTGCGTAGAGACCGATACTGTCGATCGTTCTGTCGTCCCAGAACAGGTCGTAAATTGTACGGCTCATGATAATAGCCTCGGCCTGGGCATCGTAGCTGCGATACACACCTGCAATCTCGAACGCGCGTTCGCCAAGGTCCGTAGGTAGCGCGACAATGTCGCCCGACTCGACGCCGCGACGATAGGCATACGACTCCGATACCAGGACGCCACCCTCTTCATCGAAGCGCTTCCAGATGTCGCTGGCGATCATATCGAGCAGCCTGATGCCTGCGTAACTCCCCGGCGCCATATCCAGTGCGATCAGGCGAATCCGTTCGCCGTCAGTTTCAATCCAGACTCGTCGGCTGGTACTACTGTCTTCGGCGCCGGCGACCGCCCGAATATCTCTTACTAACGTTGGCTGCAGATCACCGTCTACTGGCGCAACATAAATATCCGCCTGCAAGGTGTTGTCAATCCAATCGATGACAGCGACTCGGAAGCTGCCAACCATGATGCTGACACCCACAGTGGCTGACACCGCAACGCTCAGGGCAACGATAGCGACTCCCGTCCGGCTCAGGTTTTCTGCAATGCCCGCTATCGTCAGCCGTGGCAAGTCACCGGCCAGGCGTCCAATCACCGCGGCAAGCCCTGTCAAAATTGCGCGAATCAAAAACGGGATACACAACCCCATGCCAACGACCAGCATGAACAATGAAACCAGTCCGGCGACAAGGCTTTGTTCTGAAAAATGAAGTAGTGGCACAACGCACAGGATGAGCAAGAGCCCGGCGGCGCCAAGTTTCCAGAGCATGCTGCCGGTGCGTCTCTCCAATGACACCCGCTGCATGCCGAGTCGCGGTGAATAGGACGCCGCCTCTATCGTGGGAATCGCTGCTGCAATCAACGTTGCGAATACACCGGCAGAAAACCCTTTGATTAGCGATGCACGGCTAACGATGATGTCCGTAACGCTGCTGCGGAAATAGAGATCGTTCAGCGACTGCGAGACTAGCTGCAATAACGTTTCTCCCAGCCATATACCGAGTGCAACGCCGGCGATGGAACCCGTGATTCCCAACAGCAGTGCCTCGCCCAGAATTAGCCGGAAGAGTCCGCCGCGTGTCAGTCCGAGGGCCCGTAGTGTGGATATCAACGAACGCCGCTGCAGGACCGCGAAACTGACGCTGTTGTAAATCAGGAATATGCCAACCAATAGCGCCAGCAGACTCATCGCGGTGAGATTCACCATGAACGCACGGCTCATCTCCGCGACGGATTCGGTACGGCCTGCGGCCGACAATAAGCGCGCACTCGGCGGCAATAATCCCCGCAATTCCTCTACCGCGGCAACGTTATCGCGACGCACGTCGATGCGGCTCAGTCGGTTTTTCTGCGCAAACCAGTATTGGGCGGTCGCAATATCCGTAACGAGTAAACTGCGCAAATCCGCGGTGCTCTGATCGGCCGAGAACAATCCGGCAACCGTTGCGATATGCGTCACGCCAGCCGCTGTCAGTGAAAACTGCCCGCCGGTCGCGACTCCCCAAGCGGCCGCGGTGACCTCAGACAACAACACCGCACCCGGCTCCCGCAGCAGGGTGCCAATCTGTGCGGTACCGGCCGCTGCCATGGCATAGTTGCGAAACTCCCGTTCAGCAAATGCATCAACGCCGAGGACGCGTACTGACTCACCGTTAATTTCTGCGTGGCCTTCGACTACAGGGGCGATAGCGGCTACCCCGTGCTGAACGCGCAGTTCCGTGTAAAGCGCATCATCGAGGCCACCCGGGCCACCGACGATTTGGTGCGTTGCCTCACCGGTTATTGCATCCATAGAAAGACGAAACGCGATGTTTGCACTGCTGTTCGCCAAATCCACCGCCACGATTACAGCCACGCCGGTTGCGATGCCCACTAGCGCCAATAGCAGCTGCACCGGGTGGCGCAACAAAAAACCAAAACTCGCCCGCTGCAAGGTTGCCATCAGGTTTTCGTTGACCGAATCTGTCCACTTCTAAGATCGAGCACCCGGTCGCAGGTCGCGGCAACCGCCGCGCTATGGGTAACCATGATCAGGGTTGCGCCGTACTCGCTGCGCAGAGACAACAGCAGACGCAAGATGCTGGCAGCCGCCGCGTCGTCGAGATTTCCGGTCGGCTCGTCGGCCAGCAATAGCAGGGGTTTGTGCACGACAGCACGTGCAATGGCGACCCGTTGTTGTTCGCCGCCTGACAGATTTTCCGGGTAGCTGGCACTGCGCTCCGCTAGCCCGACAGCGGTCAGCACCTCGGTTACCCGCGCGCGCGCCTGCGCGCGGCGAACGCCGTTCAGCTCGAGAATCAGCTTGACGTTGTCGGCAACATTGAGCGTGGGCACGAGATTAAAAGCCTGGTACACAAAGCCTATGTGCTTGCGGCGAAACAGCGTCCGGTCGCGATCGGTCATCTCCGTCAGGTTCTTGCCATTGACGATGATGTTGCCGTTTGCCGGCAGGTCGATCCCGGCGATCAGGTTAAGCAACGTCGATTTTCCAGAGCCGGAACGCCCGCGTAGCGCGACCGTCTCGCCACTGAGGAAATCGAATGTTACGTCGCTTAGTACCGCGTGCCGCCGTTCGCCTTCATGGTAACTGTGGCTGAGCTTATCGAGCCGCACCCGCACGTTCAGCGGCAATTCCTGTTTCATACTGCGCCAGTCCCGTTATGACGTCCGCAACGATACCTTACTCGCGGACGCTGCGTCGGCGCAGGGTCGCTCTGCAATCTTGACAGCGAACGCAATTTATGTGACCTTTTAGTCACATATGCAAGCTACTCGAAAAGCGGAGGACATTGAACGTGCCGGCGAGGACCGGATTTTCAGCGCCCTCGGCGACGCAACGCGGCGGCACATTCTGGATTTGTTGCGCACAGGGCCCATGACAACCGGAGAAATTTGCACGCACTTCGCAATCTCGCGGTTCGCCATCATGAAGCACCTGACCGTGCTCGTTGACGC
>JABDKF010000118.1 GCA_013003155.1 Woeseia sp.
CGACCGGGTCTTCCTGAGCGAGCGCGTCGCCCTCGCTCACCAGCACTTCGATAATCTCTACGTCATCGAAATCGCCGAGATCCGGGACGCTCAGTGTTTTGTTGTCACTCATGACGCTCGCCTGGTCAGTGGCATGATCATCGCTTAAGGAATTGCTTCAAGCAGCGCGTCAACATTGCCCAGCGTCTGCGACAAGAAGGTGGTAAAGCGCACGGCATAGGCGCCATCGATAACGCGGTGATCGTAAGAAAATGACAATGGCAGCATCAGCTTTGGATCGAACGCTTCGCCGTTCCAGACAGGCTGCATCGTTGATTTGGAAACGCCGAGAATGGCAACTTCCGGCGCGTTAACGATAGGTGTGAACGCGGTACCGCCGATTCCGCCAAGGCTCGAAATAGTGAAACTGGCGCCCTGCATTTGCTCACCCTTGAGTTTGCCGTCGCGCGCGGCCTTCGACAGTTCACCGAGCTGTGCGGCAAGTTCGTAGACGTCCATCGTGTCTGCGTTGCGAATAACTGGCACCACCAGGCCCTGGTCCGTATCTGCCGCGAAACCGACGTGGTAGTACTTCTTGAAAACCAGCGACTCACCGTCATTGCTTAACGACGCGTTGACCTTCGGAAATTCCTTCAGTGCGCTGATGCAGGCCTTGATAACAAATGCCAGCGGCGTTAATGAAATACCGCGTTCTTTCGCCGGACCTTTGAGCTTTTGGCGTCGCGCCTCGAGGTTTGTGATGTCTGCCAGGTCATGTTGTGTTACGTGCGGCAGGTTGATCCAGCTGGCCTGCAGGCGCGGTCCGGAGATTTTCTGGATGCGCGTCAGTTTTTGTACGTCGACCTCGCCAAATTTTGCGAAATCAATCGAGGGTACTTTCGGCAAAGCGGCGCCACCGGCAGCAGCAGCCTGGCCCTGGCCAGTGAGGGCGCGTTTTACGAAGGCCTTGACGTCCTCGTGGAGCACACGGCTTTTCTCGCCGCTGCCTTTGACCTGCGCGAGATTGACGCCGAGTTCGCGTGCAAGTTTACGGACCGATGGACTGGCATGGGCCTGCGAGAATCCAGCTTCATCAATCGGCGGCAACGCTTTCGGCGCTGGCACCGGCTGGCTCTCCGCCGCGGGCGTCGGCTGCTTTGCAGGTTGCGGTGCGGCCGGCTTCTTTGCCGCCGGCTTTTCTTCGGCGGGCGCGCTTGCTGGCGTCGACTCTGCATCGCCGCTCGCGGCGACATCGACCACCTTGCTGCCCTGCGAAACTTTGTCACCGACTGCAACATGCACGGCGGTCACTTTGCCGGCATGCGTCGACGGGACATCCATCGTCGCCTTGTCAGTCTCGAGTGTCATCAAAGCGTCTTCAACGGCGACCGTGTCGCCTACCTCGACCAGGACTTCAATCACGTCGACGTTGTTGAAATCACCGATGTCCGGCACGTTCACCGTTTGTGCACCGCCACCCGCTGTGGCGCCCGACTGCGCTGCGTGGTCACGAATCGGCGCCGCCTCGGTAATCGTGTCATCACCCGCGTCTTTTTCAGGTTCTTTGGCCGCCTCGCTCGCCGCCGCCGCATCACCGTCTGACGCCGCAACATCGCCGCCTTTCATTGTGCCGATCTTGTCGCCATTGTTGACCCGGTCGCCAACGCTCACGGTGATCGTGTCGATCACGCCGTCCGCCGGCGCCGGCACGTCCATCGTGGCCTTGTCGGTTTCCAGCGTGATGAGTCCGTCTTCCTTGGCGACCGTGTCGCCACTTGCCACAAGTACTTCGATGACTTCGACATCCTCGAAGTCGCCCAGATCAGGAATGATGATGTCAGTGCTGTCCGACACGCTTTGCTCCAATGCTTGCGGGGTTACAGGGTGACCGGATCGGGTTTCTCCGGATCGATCCCGTATTTTTCTATGGCCGCGCTGACCGTTTTCTGATCCAGCGCGCCGTCATCGGCCAACGCCTTGAGCGCGGTTACGGCAATGTAGCGCTTGTCCACTTCAAAGAACTGGCGCAACGCTTTGCGATCGTCAGAGCGCCCGTAGCCGTCTGTGCCAAGTGTGACGAAGGTGCCCGGCACCCAACGCTGGATCTGATCAGGCACGACCTTCATGTAGTCGGTTGCGGCGATGTAGGGACCGTTGCGACCGCTCAATTTGCTTTCGAGATAACTTTTCTTTGGGGGGTGCTCCGGATGCAGCTGATTCCAGCGCTCCGCCGCCAGCGCATCGCGTCGCAGTTCGTTGAAACTCGTTACTGACCAAACGTCAGAAGGAATACCGAAATCCTTTTCCAGCAACTCTGCGGCGCCGATCACCTCGCGCAGAATGGTGCCGGAACCCAGAAGCTGCGGCCGCACCTGCCCCTGGCCGCCGACGTGATAAAGGTACATTCCTTTGAGAATGCCGTCCTCGACACCACTCGGCATTGCCGGGTGAACGTAGTTTTCATTCATGCAGGTGATGTAGAAGAACACGTTTTCCTGCTCGCCAATCATGCGCCGCATGCCATCTTGAATGATGACGGCAAGTTCGTAGGCAAACGTCGGATCGTAGGAAACACAATTCGGTACCGTGGATGCGGCGACGAGGCTGTGGCCGTCCTGGTGCTGCAGCCCTTCGCCGGCCAGCGTGGTACGCCCGGCGGTGCCGCCGATCAAAAACCCGCGTGCCTGCTGATCGCCGCCTGCCCAGATAAAATCGCCGATGCGCTGGAAACCGAACATCGAGTAGTAAATGTAGAACGGAATCGTTTGCACGTCGTGGTTGCTGTAGGAGGTAGCCGATGCGAGCCAGGAACAAAACGCGCCGGCTTCGTTGATGCCCTCTTCGAGGATCTGGCCTTTCTTGTCCTCGCGGTAGAACATCAGCTGGTCCGCATCCTGCGGCGTATACAGCTGGCCTTTCGATGCGTAAATGCCGACCTGGCGGAACATACCCTCCATACCAAACGTGCGCGCTTCGTCGGGGACAATCGGCACGACGTGTTTGCCAATCTGTTTGTCGCGTATCAGGGATGTCAGTATGCGCACGAACGCCATCGTGGTTGACGCTTCGCGTTCGCCGGTGCCCTCGAGCTGGTTCTTGAACATCTCGAGTGGCGGCACATACAGCGGCGTCGACTTCGTTCGACGCTGCGGCAGGTAACCACCGAGTGCCTTGCGGCGCTCGTGCAGGTATTCGAGTTCTGCGCTGTCGGGTTCCGGCTTGCAGAACGGCACGCTGTCGATGTCCTTGTCGGCTACCGGAATATTGAAACGATCGCGGAATTTTTTCAGGGCCTCGATATCGAGCTTTTTCTGCTGGTGCGCAATGTTCTGGCCTTCGCCAGCCGCACCCATACCGAATCCCTTGACCGTCTTCACGAGAATAATGGTGGGCTGCCCTTTGTGGCGGACAGCAGCATCGTAGGCTGCGTGCACCTTTAATGGATCGTGGCCACCGCGGTTCAGGCGCCAGATTTCGTCGTCCGACATGTTCGCAACCATCTCGGCCGTTTCCGGGTAGCGGCCGAAGAAGTGTTCGCGAACGTAGTCGCCACCCTTCGATTTGAAGTTCTGGTATTCGCCGTCGACGCACTCTTCCATAACACGCCGCAACAGACCCTTATGATCTCTCGCCAGCAGCGGGTCCCAGCGCGAGCCCCACACCACCTTGATCACGTTCCAGCCTGCACCGCCGAACGCGGCTTCGAGCTCCTGGATGATCTTGCCATTGCCGCGGACCGGACCGTCGAGACGCTGCAGGTTGCAGTTAACAACAAATATCAGGTTATCGAGCCCTTCGCGGACCGGCATCGTGATAGCGCCCATCGATTCGGGCTCATCCATTTCTCCGTCGCCGAGAAAACACCACACCTTGCGATCGCTTTCCTCGATCATTTCGCGGTTCTGCAGGTAGCGCATGAAGCGCGCCTGGTAAATCGCCATCATTGGCCCAAGCCCCATCGACACCGTCGGGAACTGCCAGAATTCCGGCATCAGCCACGGATGCGGGTAGGAGGACAGGCCGCCGCCACCGACTTCCTGGCGGAAACGTTTCAGGTGTTCGTCGTTCAGGCGTCCCTCGAGATAGGCGCGTGAATAAATACCGGGTGACGAATGGCCCTGGATGAACACCATGTCGCCACCGTGTTTTTCGTTCGGGGCATGCCAGAAATGGTTGAAACCGACTTCGTACATCGTCGCGGACGACGCGTAACTTGAAATGTGACCGCCGTACTCGGTGCTTTTGCGATTCGCCTGCACCACCATGGCCATCGCGTTCCAGCGCAAATAGGCCTCAAGGCGCCGCTCGATGCTGCGATCGCCAGGATATTCCGGCTGGCGTCCCGTCGAGATAGTGTTGAGGTAGGCGGTATTCGGGCTGTACGGGAGGTACGCACCTGAGCGGCGCGCAAAGTCGATCATCTGGTTTAGCAGGAAATGGGCGCGTTCCGGACCGTGACTGCGCAGCACGGAGTCGATCGACTCCAGCCACTCGCGCGTTTCGGTCGGATCAAGGTCGTCAAATCTGCTGAATTCGCTCATAAACTGTCCACTTGCCTGCTGCTATCTGTCCATTTGGAAAATCGGCCCATTCGAGTTGCTGGGTCAAAACCGGCTTCACCTGCGAGGCTTTCCAGCACTTCTTCTTCAACGTGATATTAAAGAGGCGTCCTGCTAGGATCACCGCTCTATTGCACCGGCCGCATTAGCGTGCGCGGCACGACTCACTTTTCGCTGGTGCCCGTATTATGGCCTATGCTGACGCCAAAGGTTAGTACCAAGATGCCCGCCCTGCCCCTAAACAAATTCATCGGTAACCAACTCAAATTACAACAGACGACGCTCGCTGCGACCAAACGCAGCCTGGATAGCATCGACCAGTTGCTTATCGTTGTGCCGGAGCGGGTGCCCGCCGCCGTTTGGAGACGTCTGCCGCAGGGCGAAAAACTGAAAAAACTATTGTCCCGCGCGAAAAAAAAGCGGGTGCCGGCGATCGCAAGCCGGCTGAATAACAAGCGCCAGACGGGTATCGCGCTCGGCAGGCTCGCACCCGACACGGAAACTTTTGAACGCCTGACGTTCGCTCGCAAGATGCTGGAGCACGCGGTAAACGAAAAAATCCGGACGATCGGCATCTGGGTGGTGGGCTTTGCCGAAGAGGATGAGGCACTGCTCGTGGAGAACATGCTTGCCGCGGCACTCGCCGCTGCGCACGTGCCACCGAATTACAAATCAAAGTCACCGCCGGCGCCGTTCACCACGATCAAACTATTGGGCGTCGCGGAGAAACGTGACTTCACTCGTCAGTTGGCCGAAGCCGCGGGCAACAACCTGGCGCGTTCACTCACCGGATTGCCGTCGAACAAGCTGAACGCAACCGAGTATTGCGTGCTGCTGCGCTCACTTGCCAAACAGCACGGCTGGCAGTACAAAAAATACGGCGTCGCGGAGCTTGAGAAGAAAGGGGCAGGCGCGTTCCTGGCGGTTGCACAGGGTAACGAAGATGACAGTGCGGCGATCGTGCATTTGCGTTATCGGCCAAACAAGAAAACCGAAAAACCTGTACTCACGCTGGTCGGCAAGGGAATCATTTTTGATACGGGCGGCACGAACCTGAAACCGTTCAATTCCATGCTGGACATGCACATTGATATGGGTGGCAGCGCAGTTGCCGTTGGCAGCCTGCTCGCGATCAGCGAAATGAAATTGCCGCAAGCGGTCGACTGCTGGCTCGCGATTACCGAGAATCGCACCGGGCCAAGCGCTTACAAATCACAGGATGTCGTGACAGCGGCCAATGGCAAGACCATCCAGGTCATCCACACCGATGCCGAGGGCCGCATGGCGCTGGCAGACACGCTGCACTTTGCGAGCGCCGACAAGCCGGCGCTGATGATTGACTACGCCACGTTGACGGGCGCCTGTGTCACCGCGGTAACCACGCGCTACAGCGGTGTGTTTACAAACCGGCCTGACCTGCATCCGGTGTTGAAGCGCTGCGGTCGCGACAGCGGCGAACGGGTCTGGCCGTTTCCGGTCGCCAAAGAATTCCTGGAAGAGCTGGTCAGCGAAACCGCGGACCTCAAGCAATGCTCGCCGACCGGCGGTGGTGATCATATTGTCGCCGCGACGTTCCTGAACGAGTTTGTGGATAAGGACGTGCCGTGGGTCCACGTTGATCTGAGCGCTTGCTCACGCAAGGGTGGTCTGGCGCATATTCCGACCAGCATTACGGGCTTTGGCGTCCGCTTTACAATGAATTTGCTGCTCGACCAGCAGCTCGCCAGCTTTGACGCCTGATCCGGCGTCGTCGCGAAACCCCAGTGACCGATAAATTCGCAATTAACAATCGATTCCGTGGCTTCCTGCCAATCGTGGTCGATGTCGAAACCGGCGGCTTCAATTCACAAACGGATGCGCTGCTCGAAATCGCTGCCGTCCTCGTGGAGGCCCAGGCGGACGGCACGTTAACCCGCGGTGAGACTTACCGCTATCACGTCAAGCCTTTTGAAGGTGCCAACATGGACCCTGCATCCATGGCAGTTAACGGCATCGATCCGCATCATCCGCTGCGCCCGGCAATCGACGAGCGCGATGCACTGCAGAGAATCTTCCGCGATGTACGGCGCGCCGTGCGCGACGCCGGCTGCTCGCGCGCAATACTGGTCGGGCACAACGCGGCATTCGACCTGGGATTCCTGAACGCCGGGGTCGCGCGCACTGAAATTAAACGCAATCCGTTTCACCCTTTTAGCTGTTTTGATACCGCAACGCTGTGCGGTGTCGCTTACGGTCAAACGGTATTGGCGCGCGCCGTTAAGGCTGCGGGCATGACCTGGGACGAAAGCCAGGCGCACTCGGCGGCTTATGATGCAGAAATTACGGCCGACATTTTTTGCGACATCGTCAATCGATTCCAGCCAGTGTTCGAATCGGCGGGAATTCAGAAAGACTGGGACGCTGTCAAAGAGGAGACCGACAGCGCCGGTCTCGGCTGAACATTTACTCGGCGTCGCCCTCGCCCGTCAACACTTTCTGCAACTCACCGGAGTTGTACATCTCGACAACGATGTCGCAACCGCCAACCAGCTCGCCGTTGACGTAGAGCTGCGGGTAGGTAGGCCAATTCGAATATTCTTTCAGGCCCTCACGAATTTCCGGATCTTCAAAAATATTGACGAAGGCAAACGGCTTGCCGACGGCTTTAAGTGCGGCGACGGTCTGACCCGAAAAACCGCACTGGGGAAAATCCGGCGTGCCCTTCATGTACAGGATCACCGGGTTGTCTTTGAGTTGGGCTGCAATTCTTTCGTTAATGCTCACTGGTCTCTATCTCGTTTAAGTCTGCGCGTCGGTTGCGCAGATATGGGTATTAAGTCGCCGACATCAAGGGTATTCAGTCGAGAACGACCTTGATCTGGTTATCCACGTCGATTACGCCGTCGGTGCCGGCCGCAATTTGCCCGGCGCGCTTGCGTGCCGCGTAGCTGCCGACCGAGCCGCGCAAGGTCACACGGTCGGCGTATGTATCAACGTTGATGCTAAACGCGTTAACGACCTTGTCGGCAATCATTTTACTCTTGATCTTCGTCGTTGTAGCGCCGTCGCGGGTCACCTGCCCGGCTGAGCGTTCGTCTTTGCCCAGCTGGTAGCCGCCAGCAGCAGCGCCGCCAACCATCAGTGCGGCACAGCCCGGCAGAGCAAGAACGCCAACCAGCAATATCAGAAGTCGCATGGGTTTCTCGTCAACTCGAAGAGGACCGGGATTGTACGTCAGCGCTCAGGGCTCTCACCAGCTATTCGCGACGATCCGGCAGCT
>JABDKF010000126.1 GCA_013003155.1 Woeseia sp.
GGCGGTGAAGGCCCGGCGTTTCTCGCCTACCCGAACTTCGACATCATCATGCGCTGGAACCGTTCCGAGTTTTACGCACTGGCAGTCGGCCGGCTCGCCGACCGGATAGCGGGCGCAGGCGAACTGACCCGCGCACCGGCCGACGCGGAGCTAAAGCTCACGTTCGAGGACGTGCGCGCGCTGCAAACCTCGCTGAATTTCCTCGGCTACCTCAACGACGAACCGGACGGCTTGTTCGGGCCGAACACGCGAAGGGCGTTGAGTGCATTCCAGCGCGACCGCGACTTGCGCGCGGACGGGTTTCCGAGTGAGGATGTGTTGCGGGTGGTACGAAGCGCGTCCGAGTCGCGGTAGCAGGTGAAAAAGGCAGAGAGTTCGTCGGCTGACATTTGTGCTACGGGCGTCATGACGGCTTTCCTTTGCGTCGTGGCCAGCTGCGGCTCACTTGCAGTTTTGCGCGCAGCGCTTTTGGATACAGTTGCAGGATTGTAATGAGTGGGCTCACCTTCACCAACAAATAAACGGGGCATGTATTCCGGTGTACACGCCGCGCTCGTGTACCCACATCCAGTCTCACGAGGTGTACGCTGACAAACTCGGGCGACAGTTCCGGCGCCGCTTGACTGATATTGCTCGGTGGCGCGACACGAATACCGAGCGTCAGGCACTCAACTTAAAAAAAAGGCCCCGCGATGCGTTACCGCGGGGCCTAATCTCTTTGGCGCTTCTTCGTGGCCGCCATTCTTGGTCTTGCAGGTGTTTCTTAGTTGTCGCAATCGTCTTCGAGGATCACACCTTCTGCTGTGGAGTGGCCGAGAACCGCGTTGCCCGGGGTCGACAGGTCTACGAAATAGTTTTCATCTCTTCCTTCATTGATAGAGTCTCCCGTGATCTGTATCGCGTACTCGAGCGATATATCGCCCGGCATGAATGTGAGCGTCGTGTGTTCGGCCACGAAGTCAGAGCCGGCGCTCGCGGTACCATTGCGCGTCGTCAGGACCACGGTGACCGTGCCACAATCCAGCGGCACCATCTCCGACAGCGAGATTGTGAATATCGCTTCGGTGATGTCGCCCTGGTGCAATTCTACCGTTCTCGGATTACCTGAGATGCTGACTACCGGCAATCCGGTTGTCGTGACGGTGTTCTCAAAAAACTCGCCGTAGCCGGGACCATCGTCGCTGTGATTACAGCCGGACTTAACCCAAATGCCGGTCAGGATTTTGCCAACGTTCCCGCCGGTGGCGCTTACTGTTGCCGAGGGACCGTCGAATTCTTCCTGCCGCTCGGTTGTACCGTCGCTGAACAACAGCACCACATTCGAGAGGTCTTTCGATGACTCGACCGACGCACTCATGCTGTCGGTGCTGAAGCTCGTCTCGATTTGCGACAAGCAAGAGGCGCCATACTTGTCAGCGGCCTCGCGTGCTTTATTTGCGTACTTGGCGGCCTTGTCGAGTTTGCCTTCAAGCGCATACTTTTCTGCCTTGGCGGCATACTTCGCCGCTTTGGAATCATTCTGTTCGTCCGCATACTTGCGCGCCTTGGCAGCGTACTTTTGTGCTTTATCCATATCGCCCTGTTCGGCGTAGTAGGCGGCTTTGGCGGCATACTTGTCTGTTTTCGATTGATGCTCGTCGCCGGCGTAGCGCTCGGCTTTCGCGCGATACTTGGCGGCCTTCTCATGATCGCCCTGGGCTTCGTATTGAGCGGCCTTCTCAAAGTACTTGTCCGCCTTGCTCAGGCCGTCGCCAGCAAATGCCGGGGCAGCGCAAAGTGTGAGCATGATGGCCGCAATCAGATTGGCTCTTGTTCGAAGTATTGTGTTGATCATGGTGGGGTCTCCTTTCCCAAAAAAAAAGACCCACGCTGCGGTTCACACCGCCCTGTGGGTCTTTCCACTAAAAAAATCCGCGCAGTTTTGGTTACGCAATCGCCAGGCACAAAAAAACCCACGCTGCGGTTCGCACCGCCCTGTGGGCTTCCACTCGTCTTGCGCTTGTCGGGTTGCGCACGTCAGCCCTGCATGACTGACGAAAAGCATTCTAGGTCAGGCGCAAAAAAACTTCTGTGCGCCAGATCGCAAAAGAGACAGTTATATCTTCGATTATGGAAAACGATGCTCGATTTGTTTTCACATATCGCTGCAACCGCTGACCAATTCTGCAAAAGTAAAAAGCGCGTTCGGGTAGTCACTGACGGAGCAGAACGGTTTGACGTCAGTAGTCCGCGTGCAAAGTAGTGTCTATGCAAAGTGATTATGTCGTGGCGGAGGAACGCACCTCATTCGAACCCGCGAGAGTCGTCACGGCAGATTTTTCCAGCATGACATTGCCACAACACGCGCCGTTTGCGTCGGATGGCACAGAAATCTTCCGACATACGGGGAGCTTATCTGCGGCGGAGGTTCGTGCAGTTCTCAAACAATTCTGAAATAGCGTCCGGTTTAATTGGCTTTGCAAATAAACCTGACACCTTTATTTCCTACTCTAAAAACTGCCGCCAGTCCGAAATCCACCGCGACCACGCTTGCTTGAACGTCGCGGCGCTTTTGGCATGCGCGGCAACTTGAAGCCGCCTCGGCGACTCGAGGAATTGCCACCAGGCCAGTGCCAGGTGGGGCGTTTCGCCGGTGGACGTCGACCGATCCGCGGCACGCCACCGCTACCAAAATCGGGCCATGCGCCCGCCACATCGCGATACCGTTGATGTTGACGCAGTACATCCCACAAGGCGCCTCCACGCAACGCGCCGCCGAGTACCTGGCGCATCATCGTTACGATTACATCACCGTTGTCGAAACCAGATCGCAAATCATCGTAGCGCCTGCGCTTGAACTTCTGGCGCACCTGCTCCAGTTCCTGAACTCGGCGGAGATGTTCCTGGTGTAGATTCCGACTTCGGTCGAGCTCGTTCACGAGCTCATGATCTTCATCACGCAGAGACCGCAGATCGTCAACAACTGCGTCAT
>JABDKF010000100.1 GCA_013003155.1 Woeseia sp.
ATCCGGCTGCGCGGCGGGAAAGTACGCAGCGCCTTGCAACGTAATTTACGGCGCGTACTATCGCGTTAATCGCATCGGCGACTAGCCGATCTCCTTCTTTGACGCGGAGTCCACGGCGTGTCGACTACTGAGGCTGAAAGCTACACCGTCGCCGCCAATTGGGACCTGTCAGGTCTGCCAACTCCAACTCTGCCGGACGCCGCTGACGTCGTCATTATCGGCGGCGGCATCGTAGGTGTGTCTACGGCATGGTTCCTTGCCAAACAAAACATCAACGTGGTGTTGTGCGAAAAGGGCCGGGTCGCCTGCGAACAATCCGGGCGCAACTGGGGCTGGGTTCGGCAACAGGGCCGCGATCCGCGTGAATTGCCGTTAATGATCGAGAGCCGACGCGTCTGGGAAACGCTCGAAAACGACATTCAGCAGGACGTGGGCTTCCGCGAATGCGGTTGTTTGTTCATGGCACGCACTGAGCGGGATGAAGAGCGACTGGCCAGCTGGCTGCCCGTTGCGCGGGAATACGGTCTCGACACCAAAATCATCTCGGGTGCAGCCCTTGAGAATACGCTGGGTTCCAATTCGCAACAATGGCGCTCAGCCTTGTACACGGGCAGTGACTGTCGCGCGGAACCGCACAAAGCTGCGCCGGCAATTGCGACGGCGGCTGAACGAGCGGGCGCACGCATACTGACAAACTGTGCCGTGCGCGGCATCGACACATCAGCCGGGGTGACCTCCGGCGTGGTGACAGAGCACGGGCGAATTGCCGCACCGATTGTATTGTGCGCCGCAGGCGCATGGACCAGCATGTTTTGCCGTTCGCTGGGCATCCGTGTACCGCAGTTGAAAGTTCGCGGCACCGTGGTGCGTACGGGCGCCGCACCGAAAGTTCTTGATGGCTGTGTTTTCGACGATCTTGTCGGTATTCGCCGCCGCCAGGACGGTGGCTATACCGTCGCGCACGGTTCCATCCTGGATCACTCGATTACGCCTACGACGCTGCGCTATGCCCGCAAGTTCTTGCCGGCCTTGAGGCAAGAGCTGAACGTGTTGCGCCTGTCCATCGGCGCTGACTTCGTCGAAGAGCTGCGAATGCCCACGCGCTGGGATCTGGAAAAGCCTGCGCCGTTCGAGAAAAAGCGTTTGTTGAACCCGGCACCCAATGCAAAAGTGCTTGATGGCATCAGGAAGAATCTGGCGACCGCATTTCCTGCACTGAAGGACGTGCCAATCGTTGAATCGTGGGCGGGCATGGTCGAAACATCACCCGACGTGTTGCCGATAATTGGCGGTCACGCCGACCTGCCCGGTTTTTTCGTTGCGAGCGGATTCAGCGGGCATGGATTCGGCATAGGGCCCGGCGCCGGCAAGGTTATCGCGGACATGCTGACTGGCGCGAATACGGGCTATGATCTTGCACCTTTCAGGCTGCAACGATTCTTTGATGGTTCGCCAATCGAACCGATGAAAAGTGTCTGACGAAACGGAGAAAGTGCAATGCGGTTGATGGCAATGTTATTGATTTACAGTCTGGCGGGTGTCGCGGCGGCCGAAACCGCGCAGACCTTGCGCGTTGACTTCTATCACAGTGGCAATCAGGCAACCGAACTGTTCAGCCTTGATCGCATTGTGCGCGAGCCTCTGCCGTTTCCTGGCAATCCGGATCAACCGGTTGATGCAACCCTGCGCGGCAAATACGAGTTCCAGGTACGCACGGCCGATGACAATGAGTTGCTGTACTCGCGCAGCTTTAGCAGCATTTATGGAGAATGGGAAACCACCGGCGAAGCGCGTCAATTGAATCGCACGTTTCACGAGTCGTTGCGTTTCGCGGATCCACGTGAGCCGGTCACGGTAGTTTTAAGAAAGCGCGGGCCCGGCAACCAGTTCGTCAAGGTGTGGCAGCTCGACGTGGATCCTGCCGATTACCTGGTGCACGAGGAATCCGCCGCGTATGCCGAGCAGGTTGTCGCGATAGAGCACAACGGCGATTCGTCGCAAAAAGTCGACCTGCTGCTGCTCGGAGATGGTTATACCGCGGCAGAACACGATGCATTCATCGAGCGCGCAAGAGAGTTGACCGATGCTTTGTTCGCTACGTCACCATTCCGTGAGCGCCGCAAAGATTTTAATGTCTGGGCATTGGCGCCCGCGAGCGCTCTCTCGGGCGTATCCAGACCCTCGACCGGTGTGTTTCGGGACACGCCGTTCGGCGCAAGCTACGATGCGTTTCGCAGCGAGCGTTACGTCCTGACTTACGACAACCGCGCAATGCGTCGGATCATTTCGTCCGCTCCGTATGATTTCATCGAGATTCTTACCAATACGGACACCTACGGAGGGGGCGGGATTTACGGCCTCTACAGCACCGCCGCTGCAAATAACGAATGGGCAGAGTACCTGTTTATCCATGAGTTCGGCCACCATTTTGCCGGCCTGGCGGATGAGTACTACACAAGCTCCGTTGCCTATGAGGCACCAGAGACCATTGCAGAGCCGTACGAGCCGAACGTAACCGCGCTGCTCGATCCGGATTCTCTCAAATGGCGCAGCTTGGTAAATCCGGAAACACCGCTGCCGACACCGTGGCCGAAGGCCCGCTATGAAAAACATTCCCTTGCGTATCAGGAACGCCGCGCCAAGTTGCGGCGTGACAACGCGCCGGAAGCAGAAATGAACAAGCTGTTTCATGCCAACCAGGATTTCGTGACCGAACTTTTTTCAACGGCCAAGTATCGCGATGCTGTCGGCGCGTTTGAGGGTGCACAGTATCAGGCAAAAGGCTACTACCGTTCTGAGATGAACTGCCTGATGTTCACTCGTACGACGACCTTCTGCCAGGTCTGCGCGAATGCTATCGAACAGGTAATAGACGAGTACACGAGGTGAGCGTTAGGCCGGCAATGCTTTTAGCGCATCTCGCAAGGCGCTAGCGAGATCGCCTTTGCGGTTAACCTTAATGGACTCCAGCTGCAGCCAATTCGCGACCTCGCGCAGTTCGGATGCGAGCCGCATCGCAACGTCTTTTTTGCCATGCCCTGCTTCGGCGTAGGCGGCACGAACCTGTAGCTGGCTGCGCGAGCGCTCGGCTTTCAGGTCGACACGCGCAACCAGCGCATCGTCGCACAGGAAGGGCAACACGTAGTAGCCGTGGCGTCGTTTTGCTGCCGGGACATAGATCTCGATGCGGTAGTGAAAGTCAAACAGCCGTTCGATACGCGGCCGGCACCAGACGAGCGGATCAAACGGCGATAATAAAGACGTTGCCGATACGCGACGCGGAATCCGGGCATCGCTATGCAACCATGCCGTTTCCCTCCAATCCGCGACGCGTATCTCATGGATCAGTCCCTGCTCTGCCAGCTCCCTGAGGCGGGGTGCCGCATCACGGGGCCGCATCCGGTAGTAGTCTGCAAGGTCTTTGGTTGTTGCAATACCTAATGCAGACGCAGCTTGATTAAGCATCTCGCGCTGTGCCTGTTCCTCAGTCATGTTATTCGACAAGTGGACGTCGGGTATCAGCCGCTCCGGCAGGTCGTATACGCGCTGAAAATTCGGTTGCCGGGATGCAACGGCAAGTTGGCCTTTTCCGAAATGGTGTTCCAGCGCCCAGCGCGCCACGGACCGGTGCCAATCGCCGGGCCGCCGCCGCGGTCCTTCTCTTGCAGGAACGTCGGAGGCCGTAAGCGCGCCCCGCTCCCGAATCAGGTCGAGAATCTCCTGCAAATACTGTCGGTACCCCTTGGTGCGCACCAGCGGGCTGCGAGCCGACTGCCGATAGGCCTTGCGCCGGTGATCGAGCAAAGGCCAGCTGCTCACGGGCACGATGCATGCCTCGTGTGCCCACTGTTCCGTAAATGCGCCGCTACCATAGACTGCTCGATCAAACGTTTCCGGTTGATAAGCGCCGAGACGTGAAAAAGGCACCAACAGGTGCGCGGGCACCAGCACGTTGATGAAATCGAGCTGCAGCAGGCCAAGGTTTTCGATAACGCGCCGCACGTGGCCGGCGTTGACTTTGCCAGTCGGTCGGCCTCTGTCGAAGCCCGCGGCGCCTACGGCAATACGCCGCGCTTCCGCTGTAGAGATTTCACTGCGTGGCATGCGTGTTGGTGACCGCGGGCGCGATGCGATCTGCCATCTGCAGGCCGATCAGCGATAGGACAATATACCCACCAGCAATAGATGCTGCCTGGATTGCGTTTGTGCCAGGAACGGAGGCAACCGGCAGCAGCGCGGTGAGCAGTGGCACCGCGATGAGCAGCCTTAAAATCTCGAGGCGTTTGGCGTAGGCACGTGCGTCGTTAATAACGCCGATGGAATACAGCGTTACCCACAATAGCGCACATGGGATAGCCACGGCCTGCAGCCCACCAGACACAATCAGTTCGGCGATCCATAGAATCAGCAACAGTGCGCAGAAGAACTGGAAAAAAATGTAGCGACGCCTGCCTGTCGTAATTGCCGGATCGTATTTTTGAAAATCGTCAATAGGGTGAGCGACCTTGGGAAAACGCTCTTCCATGTCAGCCGGTCGCCAGCCTGTCCGTCTGAACCAGATGCCAATTTTATCGCGCCAGCGCCGGGTACGTTTCGCATCGAACCACAGGTAGTGATACACCTGAAAATTAGCCCAGAAAGGGTTCCAGCTGGCGAGCGGTTTGCGTACGCCGAATACCACCGGCTCGGTGTCGAGTTCTTCCTGGAACGTGCCAAACAAGCGGTCCCAAATAATAAATATGCCGCCGTAGTTCTTGTCGATATAGCGCTCGTTTTGTGCATGGTGCACGCGATGGTTCGACGGGGTCACCAGTACCCGGTCGAGCACTCCAAGCTTGCCGATATGCTGCGTATGCACCCAGAACTGGTAGATGAGATCAACGGCATTGACCGCAACAACGACCTCCAGCGGCAAACCTATCAGGAACAGCGGCAAGTAAAAGATCCAGCCCAGCAGGAATCCGCTGCTCGTTTGGCGCAGTGCGGTCGACAGATTGTATTCCTCGCTCTGGTGGTGCACAGCATGCGCCGCCCACATCACCGACATTTCGTGCCCGAAGCGATGTGTCCAGTAATAACAAAAATCAAACGCGATTAGCGCCAGTAGCCACAAGAGGAGTCCGCGCGGCGAAAAATCAAACCATTCGAGACTGATGTCGAACAGTGCCAGATGCTGCAATACCGATCCCCAGATGAGGATAGGCAGCAACTTCGTGAAGTAGCCGATGGTCGTACTCAGTGCGCCGGCGCTCAGGCTGTTGATAGCATCGTTCAGGCGGTAGTAACCGGTGCCGCGCCAGCGGTCGACCGCCAGCTCAATAAGGAGCGCAAGCAAGAAGAACGGTACCGCAAGGGCAATCAGGTCCATCGGGACAGTCTCAGGGAAGCACGATTAGCGTGGAATCAGGGTAAGCTGCGAACCTAAATCGGTCAATTCCGCCACCCGACGACTTACCAGAATTTGCGTACGACAAGGGTATGAAATTTCGCTTTTCATTATTACATCAGTCTGCCAGCTACTGGCTGGTGCTGGGGCTTTTTTTCGGCGCCAATGCCTGGAGCTGGTTGCGCTACCGCGTTGTCCATCCTGAATGTTGCGACCCGATCACGACCGTCGGATTTCCGTTTCCTTTCCTGCTACGCGATGCAATCGCAGGTAGCAACGAATTGCTGGTGTTCGGTTTGCTGCTGGATATTGCGATTGCCTGGACACTCGCCGTTGCGGCGGCCTGGCTTGCGTTGTCGTTGCAGGGCAAGTCCGACGGTGCGAGCTCTTAAGGCATTGCTTTCAGGGTGTGGGCAACACCGCGCGCGCCAGGTAAATACCGGCAAAAAAGCACAGGAAACCCCCAGCGACCGACGCGAGCAAATACGCCGCCGCCTGCATTGCCTGGTTGAAGTTTATAAGTGAACTCATTTCGTAGACGAGTGCGGACAGGGTCGTGAAACTGCCGCAGAAGCCGACGGCGAACAGCAGGCGATAATGTTCGTTGGCGGCTGTGGTGCCTTCCAGCCAGTTTGCCTCGGCAAGCCACTGCATCAACGCACCCATGATGAAGCAGCCCGCGAGGTTGGAGACGAGCGTACCCAGCGGCAGGATGGCGCCGTGTCGCGCCAGGAAAATACTCACCGCGTACCTGGACATCGCACCAAGCGCGCCACCGCATCCCACGTAAAGCAAGGCGGTCAGGCTCATGCCGGGGACCGCGCCAATCGTGCCTGGCAGGCGCGATACTCGTCCTCCAGTCGGTCCACAAGCTTGGCGACCGCAGGAATATCGTCGATTGCGCCCACGCCCTGCCCTGCACTCCAGATATCGCGCCAGGCTTTGGCCTTGCTGCTGCCCTCGCTACCAAAATTCATCTTGTTCTTATCGCCCTCCGGCAAGTTATCGGGGTCCATGCCAATATTTCTCACACTGTCTTTCAGATAGCTGCCATGCACGCCGCTGAAAAGCGAGGTATAGACGATGTCAGCTGCCTTGCTGGAAACGATCATCTCCTTATATTGCGATGGCGCATGCGCCTCCTTCGTCGCGATGAAACGTGTACCGATATAGGCGAGATCGGCACCGAGCGCTTGCGCGGCGAGAATGTCGCTGCCGGTACTGATGCTGCCGGACAAGATAATGGCGCCATCAAAAAATTCACGGACCTCTTTGACCAGCGCGAAGGGACTGAGTGTCCCGGCATGTCCGCCGGCGCCGGCGCAGACGGCGATAATCCCGTCCACGCCCTGCTCGATGGCTTTCTCAGCGTGCCTGACGTTGATAACGTCGTGAAATACCAGGCCGCCGTAGCTGTGAACGGCGTCAACCACTTCCGAGGGCGGCCGCAAACTCGTGATGACGATAGGCACCTTGAACTTCACGCACATTTCAACGTCATGTTCGAGACGATCGTTTGACTGATGTACGATTTGATTGACTGCAAAAGGCGCCACTTTCTTATCTGGATTCGCGCTTGCGAATTCCGCGAGCTGTTCAGTAATTTGCGCTAACCACTCTTCCAGCTGCTCTGCCGGGCGGGCATTTAACGCCGGAAAGCTGCCGACGATGCCCGATTTGCACTGCGCCAGCACTAGCTCGGGTTGCGAGACGATAAACATGGGTGCGCCGATGGCCGGCAGGCGCAATTTTGCTGCAATGGTATCCGGTAATGACACTGACTAATTCCTGATGGTTTGCACGGTAAGTGTGCTCTGTTAATTTTCTTTTGGGCTTATTGCGGATCGACAATCGGGCGAGCGCCAGTAACGCTAGCACAGCTTGCGATCAAGACGACTGTCGCCCACCTGCAGCCGGTTTATGCAAGCATAAAGCTCGCTTCGCAATCCGCAATCAATTCCTGATCGCTGCCGCGCCTGGCCTCGCCCTTCATTTGTAACAAGCGGCGCCGTTCCTGCTCGATCCAGCCTGACAGCAGGATAGTCTCGCCGATAGCCAGTGGTCGACGGTAACGAATCTCGCAACGTGCCGTGTGAGCCTTACGCTGTTGCAGGTACATCACATTTGCCATTACATCATCGAGTGCTGCGTAGATGATGCCGCCATGAACGGTGTTTTCGTAACCCACGTGATTGGCGTCGGGCGTGAACTCGCCGAGACAACGGCCTTCACTATCAAGTCGGAATTCGATATGCAGCCCGATCGGATTCTGCGGGCCGCAGGCGAAACACATGGTCGCGGCTTCAATTTTGCCTGGTTGAGTCATTTGCTGAGTCCTTTCAGTTTTGATCTCGATCTCGGTCTCGTCATTCCACAACATCTGCAATGGCAATCTCGACGGTGCCCTGCTGCGGCATTGCAATTTGCGCACTGCCAAACCAGTCGCCAGCCTGCGGTAGCGGCTCGCCCGTTTTTGACGCGCGCACTAAAACTTCGAGCGCGGCAAATTGGCCGAGAGTGCGTCCCGGGATCATCGCATCGGCATCGGTTAGCGTGATGGTTGCGGGCAGCTCGGTAAGTTTGCGGCGAGTTACGGCAATGGGCGGTGACGGTTGGGCCGGATCCCGCGCGATGACGAATACCGTTGCACCAGTGCCCAAAGCATTTCGCGCAGATGCCGCAACGCTGACATCCAGCGTGATCCCGGCTGCAGTTTCATTCGTGGGCACTACGGCAGGAAGTCCACGCCATTCGCTAATGCGCTCGCGCAGTATCGCCTGCACGTTCGGCGGTGGCGACTGTGCCAGCAAAGCCTCCCACCGATCTGCCGCGAGTTCACGATCGCCGCGTTCTATTGCGGCAATACCGCCGTAAAAAAGCGCCTTGGGGTTTTGAGGCGCAGCCACGAGCGCCGCTTCGAACAGCTCGGATGCACGCATGGCCATCTGCTCATCTCGGGTCAGCAACATTGCCTCACCCAAATCGGCCGAGGTTTGTGCATCGCTGCCGCCTTCGCGTTGCAACGCCTGCTCGTAGGCCGCAACGGCTTTATCGTATTGCTGCAACTGGAAATAGGAACGGCCCAGCATCTTCCAGCCGGCAACATCGTTCGGGTCCTCTTCGAGTCGTGCTGCGAGCGAGGCAACCATTTCGTCGACGGACGGCGCGGCCGCGACACCTGGCGGTGCGGCGGGGGTGCCGATTTGCGCGTACATTGCGACGCTAAGCGCCACGACAGCAACGGCCGCAAGAAAAACGGATGGCGTCAGTTTTTTCTTCTGCCGATACATTGGCCAACAGACGCACAACGCGCCGGCTACAGCCATGCAGCCGAAGATGATCCACTGCAGTGTCATTCGCGCGCGGGCCCCTCGGCCGTGTCCTCAGCGTCGTCCAGCGGCAGCGACATGCGCGCCTTGACGATGCGCGCGACGATCACGGCGCCGCCCAGCAATAAAAGCAAAGGTGCCAGCCACAGCACGAGAGTCTTGCCCCGCATGCGGGGACGGTAGAGCGCGAACTCGCCGTAGCGCTGTACGAGGAAGTCATAGATCTGCGCATCGGTATTGCCCTCTGCGAGCAGCCGCCGAATTTCACGTCGCAGGTCCGCCGCGAGAAACGCATTTGAATCGCGCAGATTCTGGTTCTGGCATTTCAGGCACCGCACTTCCTCGATCAGCTGTTCGTAGCGTTGTTGCAAGACCGGGTCGTCAAACGCGGCGCCGGTATCGATTGCGCATGCCAGTGACGCAACGAGCAGCCCAATGCCGACCATTAAAACGCGACTCATGAATCGTCTTCCGGTGCTGGCGCGCCTAGCAGGGGCAAGAACTCGCGTTTCCAAACGGCGTCATCCAGCGGTCCGAGATGCTTATAGAGAACCGTGCCATCGGGAGCTATCAGAAATGTTTCCGGTGCGCCGTAGACGCCCCAGTCGATACCCACTCGCCCGTCGGCATCAAAGCCGGATTTAACGTAGGGATCGCCCAGTTCGGCAAGCCAGCGCAACGCGTCGGCG
>JABDKF010000189.1 GCA_013003155.1 Woeseia sp.
TCGTTCGAAAAATCGTGTCCTCGAGGTTGCGGTGCCCAACGTAACCGCCGGTATTGACGTCCACGGTAGTCATCGCCTCAGTCTGATCAAAGATGATATAGCCGCCTGACTTCAACGGAATACTGCGGTCCAGGGCTTTGCGAATCTCGTCTTCCGTGTTGTGCAAATCGAAAATCGGCCGACGTCGTGTATACAATTCCAGTTTGTGTTCTATTTCGGGCAAGAAACTCGCAGTAAACTCGCGCAGTCGCGCGAACTCAGGTTCGGAATCGATCAGTATCTTTTCGACATTGGAACTAACGAGGTCGCGAAGCACGCGCATAGCTAGCGGTAGATCTTCGTGCACAAGCGCTCGTGCCCGGGTCTTGTGCCCGGCGCTCTGGACGGAAGCCCACAGTTTTTGCAAAAATTCGAGGTCGGCACGCATCGCGTCGACGCTGGCTCCTTCAGCTGCGGTGCGCGCGATGATGCCGCCACGGACGTCATTTTCCAGGAGTTCGCCGATGGTATTCCGCAGGCGATCGCGCTCGCTGTCATCTTCTATGCGAGTCGACACCCCGACGCCTTCACCGCCCGGCAGGTAGACAAGGTATCGCGATGGCAAAGTGATGGCAGTCGAGAGTCTCGCGCCCTTGTTGCCCAGCGGATCCTTGACGACCTGCACCAGTACTTCCGCACCTTCGCGAACCAGCTCGCGAATATCGCTCGCGGACTGGGAAGCCTGATCTCCATCGGGCAGGGTCTTTGGGGCAATATCGCTCGCGTGTAAGAACGCGGTCCGTTCAAGGCCGATATCGACGAATGCGGCCTGCATTCCTGGCAGCACCCGCGATACACGTCCCTTATAGATATTGCTTGTCAGGCCACGCCGTGTTGCGCGTTCAATGTAAACTTCCTGCAGAATACCGTTTTCGAGTAACGCAGCGCGGGTCTCGCGCGGCGTTACGTTGATCAGGATTTCTTCTTTTGGAATCTCCTCGGTCAAGGGTTCGGTCCCCGCGTATTGTTTGTCAATATCTCGATGCCAAACTTGCTCAGCAGCTGGGCGGTTTCGAAAATCGGCATTCCCATAACCCCGCTGTAGCTGCCGCGCAGCTCTTCGATGAATACGGCGGCTAACCCCTGGATCGCATAGCCGCCTGCTTTGTCAAGGGGCTCACCGCTTTCCCAGTACGCCGACGCCTCCGCAGGCTCGACCTGTCGAAAGCTGACAAGACTTCTCGAGACTGCGCGCTGTTCGCAGTCTCCGCGCAAAGCAACGACCGCAGTGAGCACATCGTGTGTTTCGCCGGACAAGGTCGCCAGCATATCCAACGCATCTTCTTTGGACTCTGGTTTACCTAAGATCCGGTCACCGAATGCAACGACCGTATCTGCACCCAGGATGACGGCATCGGGCCGCGCGTCGCGCGCCGCCCTGGCCTTCGTCAGCGCCAGACGCGCCACCAGATTCTCCGCAGATTCACCACAACTTATCGACTCGTCAATGTCCGTCCCAGCGTAACTGAAGCGGAGTCCCAGTGCGTCCAGAATCGCGCGTCTGCGTGGCGAGGCCGAGGCAAGATGCAAGATGTTGTTTTGCGGGGAAGCGTTCAAGTAGGAATCCCGAACGAAGGTCCCGGCTCAGGCCCGATGATACGGGTGACCCTCGTGCAAGGTACTGGCACGGTATAGCTGTTCTGCGAATACCACCCGAGCCAGTCCGTGCGGCAACGTTAGTCGGGACAATGACCAGCAAAAATCTGCGCGCTGCAAACAGGGCTTGTCGATCCCGTCAGGACCACCGATAACAAAACACACGTCGCGCGCATCACGCTGCCAATCTGCTACCGCGTCTGCCAACTCCACGCTGCTCAACTGTCGCCCCCCCTCGTCGAGCATTACCGCACGCTCGGCCGGGCGCAGCGCTTCGAGAATTCGCTCGCCCTCTTCCTGTTTTGCCGCAGCGACATTACCTTGTTTGCGACGGCGGCTGGTTGCCTGTGTGCACAATGCAAACTTCCAAACGCGCGGCAGGCGACCAATGTAATCGGAGAATGCGGCGTCCACCCAGGCCGGCTGACGATCGCCGACGGCGACAAGTCGCATATGCATGGATCAAGCGTCAGTCGCGACAGCGTCTTTTGTCGGACGCAACGACCACAATTTCTCCAGATTGTAGAATTCGCGAACCCGCGGCAGCATGACATGAACCAATGCATCTTGCAGGTCCAGCAAGACCCATTCACCACCTTCTTCGCCTTCCATTCCGACAACCGGGCGCCCGGCAGCTTTGGCCTTCTGTGCGACCGCGTCTGTCAATGCCTTGACGTGCCTGCTGGACGTGCCGCTGGCAACAATCATGTAGTCGGTTACCGACGTCATTTCGCGAACATCCAACACGACGATGTCCTTGCCCTTAACGTCTTCCAGCGCGTTAAGCACCAGCTTACTCAACTCTCTACTCTTCATTCGCAGTACCGTTACTTGGTTTTTTCAATGTTACTCCTTACTCTGTGTGATTCTTGCCTGTCGAGCGATAGCAACCGCTCTCTTCGATAACTGCGCGGACCGAATCCGGCATCAGAAAACGCGGATCGCGCCCCGCCGCTACCAGCTCACGAATTTCAGTGGATGAAATCTCCAGCTGCGTTACATCATGCACGTAAATCTGACCGGACTTTGCCTGATGCAGATCACCAATACGGTGCGTTCCGCGATCGGCTAGCAGCTCGCCAAGCGGGCCCATATCCGGAGCGCGCCAGCCCGGCCGATGTGCGACGACGATATGGGCGAGCTGCAAGATTTCCCTCCACTGATGCCATTTTGTCAGGCTCAGAAAAGCATCCATGCCGATCATCAACGCCATCGGCCGCAATGGAAACTCGGCGCGCAAGGCGCTCAGTGTGTCGACTGAATACGACGGGCCGTCGCGGCGCAGCTCGCGATCGTCAACAACAAAGCCTGGCTGTCCTGCCGTTGCAGCACTGACCATTTGCAGCCGCAATTTGGCGTCGGCATGGGGCTCATTGCGATGCGGTGGCGTGCCGCACGGCATGAATCGGACTTCATCAAAGCGTAAGGCCTGCAACATTTCGAAAGCGGTGCGCAGATGCCCAAAGTGAATTGGATCAAAAGTACCGCCAAAAACGCCCATCGAACTCAAGCGCATGCTCCATCTTGTTTGCCGCTGGCCATGATCAGGCCGCCTGCTGCTGACTGGCGGCCAACGCCAAGACGATGTCCGTCGCGAGCTGCCATGGATCACCTGCCATTTGCCCTTTCGCGGCAGCGTCGGCGTCGCGCAGCGCCCTCAATAACCGGTAAAAATCGGTTCGCCGATGACGGCCGATGCACGACCTGACCAGGGACTGCCGATTTCGCCAAACGCCGCATTTTTTCAACGCCGCACTGAGGTCCATGCCGGAGTCTGCATAGTCAGAAAGCCGGGCGAGCGTCCTGACTTCACGTGTCAACGCCCACATAACGATAACGGGCTCCAGCCCTTCTCCCTGCACGCCCTGCAAGATGCGGATAGCGCGACTCGCGTCGCCGGCCAACGCAGCATCGACCAGCTTGTAAACATCGAATCGGCTGCTGTCCGCGACGGCGCGTTCGACGTGCGAAACACTGACCTCGCCCTCTCCCAGCAACAAGCGCAGCTTTTCGATTTCCTGTTGTGCTGCGAGCAGATTTCCTTCAACGCGATCGGCAATCATGCGAACAGCATCCCTTGCCGCCCGCAGGCCAACAGCCTGCATGCGAGCATTGATCCATGCCGGCAACTCTCGCCGATCGATGGGCCTCACCGGCACGTGCGCACCGGCCGAGGAAAGCGCGCCGACCCATTTGCTTGCAGCGGTGCCCTTGTCCAGTTTCGGCGCCACAACGATCAGGAGCAGGTCCTGATCCAGCTGGCCCAGCATGTCGATAATGGCGGCTCCGCCCTCTTTGCCCGGCTTACCCGTTGGCAGTCGCAACTCGATAATTCGCCGCTCAGAAAAGAGCGAAAGATTGCCACCCGCGGCACGAAAATCATCCCAGGCAAAGCCGCGTTCTGCGACGAACAGGTCGCGACTGGCGAAACCAGCAGCGCGTGCCGCAGAACGAATAGCATCGAGCGATTCCTGCACCAACAAAACCTCGTCGCCGCTGACGAGGTAACAGGGCAACAGGGATTTCTTAAGCTCAAGGGATAGCTGATTCGCCGGAATTTTCACGCAGAATAACGCATCATTGATTCAAGCCGATCATACCGTGGCTTCCACGAGGCAACCAGCGGTGCCTTCGACCTTGCTCAATGCTCGCCCAGTTGGTCCAGGCCCACGGCCTCGCCTTCCAGCAGCACGGGAATACCATCAGCGACCGGGTAGAGCAATTTGCCGTCACTCGTCACCAGTGCTTCTTGCAGTTCGCCGGTAAGCGGACGGCCTTCACGATTATTCAGTCCGCCCGCTCGAATTCGTTCATTCACGGATTGCAGGAGCTCCGCCTGCGCGAGGCCCAGTTCCCGATGCGTTATCGGGCAACAAAGGATTGTCAGCAATTTCTTGTCCATGGACCCTTGCAAGCCTCGCTTGCGGCCAATATTGTTATGTTATACCATTATATCTTGGGGGAGGTACCGTGCCTGCCCCGTCGATCGTAAATTACCATGACTCAGACTGCAGCCAATCAAAATCCGGATATCGACCGAATCGCCATAGTGATGTCGGCCCTTTGCATTGTGCATTGCCTGGCGCTGCCTGTCGTCCTGGTCGCGCTGCCGTTCGTTGCGCAGTTTGCCAGCACGCACTGGCACCTGCCGATGCTGCTCTTTGCGGTGCCCGTCAGCGTCACGGCAATTGTGATCGGCTACCGTCGACACGGCAATTTCGGACTGCTGGCCGGCGCGGCCTTGGGGCTCGCGTTGCTGATAGGCGGCGCGACGCTGGGCCATAATTACCTCGGGCCGGCTGCCGACCGTAGCCTGACGATTGCCGGCTCGTTGATCCTGGCCTTCGTCCATTGGCAAAATAGTCGCCTGCTGCGCAGTTGCACCTTGCGTGGTGACACGGCACTCGCCGACTCCTGAGTGGTTCAAGGCGGCAAGGCGTCCGCTACATCGCGGTTGCCGAGCTTTAGTGCCGCTGCACGCAGACGCGGCACATCGTCCAGCCGCGGTCGGAATGCCGGGTTTTGCTGGAAACAACGCAAACAGATTTTCATCGCAGCCGTGTCCTCGCCCGCATCGAGCAGATCGCCCAGCAGTCGTTGCGCGTAGAAGAGCGGCACATCACCGAGTTTCCAGTGCAGCATCTCGTGGAAAAACCATAACTCTGCCGCAGCACGCCGCGGTTCTTGAGCGGCGTATTGGTCGAGATGCACGAAGCCACCTTCGCGATTTCCGCGACTAATAAAATTGTAGGCGCGGGCGAGGGCAAGTTTGCGCTGCTTGAGTATTTTTGGATCCAGTGTTTCCCGCGCCATGATCGGCCGTGGCTCGGATGCCTTTGTTTGCAAATCTGGTAAAGGATCGTAGCCACTGCCACCCCAAGGGTGGCAACGCGCAATGCGCTTGCATGCGAGTCGTCCACCGCGCCACGCGCCGTATTCTGTCAGCGCATCGCGCGCGTATTCGGAACAACTTGGCTGGAACCGACAGTTAAGGCCCAGTAAGGGAGATATCAGAACACGATATACACTGACGAGCCCGAGCAGCGGCAAACTCAGCCATCGACTGAATCGGGAGACTTTCACGGCGATGGCGATGCCTTAGCGGCAAATGCGCGGATCGCCGCCAACATTGATGCAAGACCATTGCTACGTGTCGGGCTCAGGTGCTGCTCAAGTTCCAGGGCGGTAACGAAATCAGCCGGGGTCGCAAGAATATCGGCCGCCGGCTTGTCACTGTAAATGCGCAGTAGCAAGGCAATCAATCCGGACACGATTGCGGCGTCGCTGATCGCGCGAAACCTGAGACGTTCACCGTCGAATTCTGCAACAAACCAAACCTGCGATTGGCAGCCAGCAATTCGGTTTTTTTCATTTTTTTCCTCGGCGGACAGATCGGGAAGTTTTCGACCAAGATCAATCAGGTACTGGTAACGATCCATCCAGTTGTCGAAAAAACCGAACTCCTCAACCACCTGTTGTTGTGCGGCCTGCACCTCGTTCATCGGCGAATCACGCTCCGCGCCGCCAACGCGTACCGTCCGGCCCGTCTTCAATCGAGATACCCGCGGCGCTCAGTTTATCTCGAATACTATCGGCCGCCGCAAAGTCGCGCGCAGCGCGCGCTTCCTCGCGGTCTTTTAACAATGCCTCAATCCGGGCAGCCGGTAGTTCAGCGTCATCCCCTCCTGCAAACCAGGCTTCGGGATCTTCAGCCAGCAAGCCAAGGAGGTTGCCGGAGGCAGTCAGCTCAGCCGCCATGGCGGCTTGCTGTGAGCCATTCGTCTCCTTGTTTAACGCGCGTACCAGGTTAAACATTTCGGCAATCGCTTTCGGAGTATTCAAGTCGTCTTCGAGAGCGGCAACCACGGCGGGCGCGGGTTTGGCATCGGCGATTTGTGAAGTATCAATGCCACGCAATGCGCCGTACAACCTGTCGAGCATGCGCCGGGCACCAGCGACCGTTTCGTCCGACCAGTCAAGCGGCTGACGATAGTGTGCGCCCAGCAAAGCCAGGCGTAACGCCTCTCCGGGCGTCGTCTTGACCAGCTCGTGGACCAGCAGCACGTTGCCAAGCGACTTGGACATCTTGGTGCTGTCCATACTCAGGAAGCCGTTGTGCAGCCAGTAGCGGGCGAACGGTGCACCGTCATGCGCGCAGCGACTCTGTGCCAGTTCATTCTCGTGATGTGGAAAAACAAGATCCTGACCACCCGCGTGTATGTCGATCGTCTCGCCCAGGTGCTTCTCCGACATCGCCGAGCATTCAATATGCCAACCGGGGCGGCCGCGTCCCCATGGCGATTCCCAGCCAGGTTGATCAGCTGTGGATGGCTTCCACAGCACGAAGTCATGCGCCGCACGTTTGTACGGCGCCACCTCGACACGAGCACCTGCGATCATTTCGCGCAGGTCCCGCTTGGACAGTTCGCCATAATCGCTGTACGACTTCACATCAAACAAGACATGTTCTTCCGCCTCGTACGCATGGCCGTTTGCGATCAGGCGCTCGATCATCACGATCATTTCTGCGATGTGCTGTGTCGCCCGCGGCTCAATATCGGGCGGCAGCACGCCAAGTGCAGCCATATCCTCGTTATAAATCTTCGTGAAGTGCCCCGTAATTGCACCGATCGGTTTGCCGGCGGCTTTTGCTGCCGCATTGATCTTGTCATCGACATCGGTGATATTTCGGGCGAACGTCAGCTCGTAGCGCGTGCGCAGCAATCGCGCCAGCAGATCAAAAACCACGGCCGGGCGCGCGTTGCCGATATGCGCGAAGTTATAGACCGTTGGCCCGCACAGGTACATCGTCACTTTCCCCGGACGCAGCGGTTCGAACGGTATCTTTCTACCCCTCAGAGTGTCGTGCAGGTGCAAGGTCATGCGTCGTTATCCCCGTGATGCCGCGCAGTAACGGCTGGCTGGCTGCAATGATAGCAACATCATCGCCTGCGGGCAGACGCCGCTATCGTCTCGTTTTCGGTCGCAGTTGAAGATGCCGTATAATCGGCCGCCCCACTGGGGCCAGACAACTTAAGGAGCAAAAATGTCTCACGAGGCGATTGCCTTTGCACCGCGTGCCAGCGTCGAGCAGGTAGAAGAAAGCACGGATTTCGCGCCGAAATTTGACGAGCGCGGTCTGATTACGGCGGTCACGACGGATGCAACCAGCGGCGAACTGCTGATGCAGGGCTACATGAATGCCGAGGCACTCGCGCAGACCATTCGCACGGGCGAAGCGCATTATTACAGTCGCAGCCGAAAAACACTGTGGCGTAAGGGTGCGACGAGCGGCCTCACGCAAGAGGTCAAGGAACTCCTGATTGACGACGACCAGGATTGCATCTGGTTGCGCGTCGACGTTGCCGGTGGAGCGAGCTGCCACGTGGGCTATCGCTCATGCTTTTATCGCAGCATTCCGCTGCGCACGAAAGCGCAACAGATCGCTCTCAATTTTACGGATACCGAGAAGGTATTCGATCCCCGTGACGTTTACGGTGATGCGCCGAACCCCACTGTACTCTAGATTTTCTCAAAATCTCCGGTCACTGCGTCGCCTGCGCTTTTTTCGGCGGCGCAGCATTTGCTGCTGTGGGTCGCGCGAGACGTAGGCGCGCGACTGCAAAGTGTATTCAATCGTACCGACCAGCCATAAAAAATAACCTGCCAGCTCAATGAATTCTTCGACGGTGATCTTGATGATTCGCCGATAATCGTCGCCCAGCATCGCCTCCCACAAGGGTTCGTGACCGACGAAGGGCAGGAAAGCAAAATGTACGAGGAAACCGGCGAATAACAGCGTCAATCCCGGCGATGGCCATATACGGGTCCAGGCGAGCCGCAGGCGTTTCTGGTGACGCCAGGTGTAAACGATCAACACCGCCGCAATAACCGCGACGAGAACCTGCCAGAAGTTGTCGATAATGTAGCGGTCGAGGAAAAAATCCAACTCCCGAATAAAAAACATCGCGGCTACTCCCGCAAACGTCAGGGCGACGGGTCTTTGTTGCGGACTGTATTGCGCTACCCAGCCGTATAACATGCCGCAAATCGCGAGAAACCCGAGCTGCACGGTTTCGACAGGCGAATACTCGCTGGTGCCGAGCACATCATCAGCGTGAGTGAATACCTGGAGTTTCAGACTGCCCGGTGACGAAATCTCAATCAGCGTCAAAAGCCAGGTGAGAAACGCGACCCCGACGAAGTACAGTAAGTAGCGAATTACAATCATGCTGTACCCAAAGCGACGCGTTGCAGTCGTCAGCCACTATAGGACAAGTCGCGGCACTGCGGCCAGCGATTCCGCCAACTTTAGCGCTCGCGCAACTGAAAACTTGGTCGGCCAGCATCAGTCAGGAGCGCATGGCAGTCAAGCCAGCTGCGCGCATCGGTGGCGTCTTCTGCAAACCAGCGCGCGGCAGAACCCAATCGGAAACTATAGCCCCAGGCATCCATGTCCGACATCAATCGCTGACGGCCTACGCCGGCTAATTCGTCAGCCAGCACAACTTGCAAGTAACACACCGCGGATTCTTCAGCGTCATCGGCGCCCGCATTCTTATGTAACGTTGCACGCCGTTGCGTATCCATGCAAACCACATGACTCAACTCATGCAGCAAAGAGTGCAGCGGCGTATCGCCGCGAACGTAGATAGTTGAACCAATGATACCCGCCTCAGGCTCGCCCCAGAAACTTCCCGGGATCGGCTGATGGTCATCCACAAAGACGATTTCGAGGTGATAAGCCGCGGCCAGCGCCTGCAGTTCTTCCGCCGGTAGGTGCGCCACCGTTAGCACGTCTGAATGCAATTGCGGTGCTGCTGTCACAGTGCCTACTGTGATGACAGCTGAATCATTACGATGCGCACGAGATCACGCGCTATTGCCTCCCGCAAAAGCTCCTCCTCACGTGACTTGCCCAACACCTGCGTCTCGTCGTAAGTGTAGTCGCGTGTACCGGTTTGCAGCTGTGGTTCAAGCAACAAGCCGTCATTGCTTTGCACGGTGTAATAAACGCTGTAGTACACCTCGTATTCTCGCGGCACGTTTCTTGCGGAGACCGACAAGACACGCTGATCGGTCTCGTCGCTAAGAATTGAAAATACGGCGCCAGCCTCGGCCGCTGAGTCGACCAGCGTAACGCCAGCGTCTTGCAACTCCTGGCGCAGCTGCCTGAAAAAAAGGCTGTAGCGATCGGCTGTATCGATATAGGTCCGCGCCATTTGCGGCGGCAACTCCGGTGCGCCGCGCAGTTGAAATCCGCACGCCACCAACGACAGCAGCAGCGCAAACCCTGTTGCATGCCTAGATAACAACATTGACCAGTCGGCCGGGAACGAAAATAGTTTTGCGGACAGTCTGATCAGCAACGAAGCGCTGCACGTTTTCGTCTGCCAACGCGGTTTTGCAAACAGCATCCCGATCAGCATCTGCTGCAACTGATATACGGCCTCGCAATTTGCCGTTGACCTGCACAACGATTTCGACAAGGTCCTGTGCCAGCGCTGCGTCGCTCGCCGTAGGCCATGCCTCCGCAATCGGCGCCGAGCTGTGGCCAAGCACATGCCATAATTCATGACTGATATGCGGCACGATAGGTGCCAATAACAACACGATCGCCTCCAGCGACTCCTGCGTCACGGCGCGACCTTGCGAGCTTTCGTCCTCAAAACGGTTGATCGCATTGAGGAGTTCCATTGCGGCCGCGACTGCCGTGTTGAATTTGTAGCGCCGACCGATATCATCGCTGACTTTTGCGATCGTCTGGTGGGTTTTGCGACGCAGGTCCAGCTGCGCGGCGTCCAGACTTGCGGCGTCCAATGGCGCCACCTCGTTAACGGCGCGATGCCTGTGTACCGCCATCCAGAATCGTTTCAGGAAGCGGTAGGCACCCTGTACACCGTCATCTGACCATTCGAGGGCCTGCTCCGGCGGTGCAGCGGACATCATGAACAGCCGCACCGTATCCGCACCGTAACGATCAATAAGTTCCTGCGGATCGACGGTATTGCCCTTCGCCTTGGACATTTTTGCGCCATCTTTCAGAACCATGCCCTGCGTCAACAAGTTCGTGAATGGCTCATCCGCAGCCGAGAGGCCTTCGTCGCGCATCAGTTTCTGGAAAAATCGGGCGTACAGCAAATGCAGAATGGCGTGCTCGATACCCCCCGTGTACTGGTCCACTGGCATCCAGTAGGCTTCGCGCGAATCAAGCATAGCGTCGTTCGAATCGGGCGAGGCATAGCGCGAGAAGTACCACGACGACTCAACGAAGGTATCGAAGGTGTCAGTTTCGCGCCGTGCACCCTTGCCACATTGCGGGCAATCGACGTTGAAAAATTCCGGCATGTCGCGCAGCGGCGAACCGACGCCGGTGAATTGCACGTTTTCGGGCAATACGACCGGCAGCTGGTCTTCCGGTACGGGCAGCGCGCCACAATCATCGCAATAGATAATCGGTATCGGCGTTCCCCAGTAGCGTTGCCGTGATACGCCCCAATCGCGCAGCCGGTAATTTACTTTCTTCCGGCCGCGGCCTTCCCTTTCAAATCGATCGGCAATGGCGGCAAAAGCCTCTGCTGAGGTCAGGCCATCGTATTCGCCGGAATTAACCAACACGCCATAATCCGTATAGGCAGCGGCAGAGATGTCGGCCTGACTTTGGTCGGCGGGCGCAATGACCTGGGTAATCGGCAAGTTATGACGGGTGGCAAATTCCCAATCCCGCTCATCGTGTCCCGGCACCGCCATCACGGCGCCTGTGCCGTATCCCATCAGCACGAAATTTGCGACCCACAGGGGCACCCGCTCACCGCTTATGGGATGGATTGCCGCAACGCCCAACGGCATGCCTTTCTTCTCCATGGTTTCCATAGCAGCTTCGGCCGACTGCATGGTCTTGCACTCTTCCAGAAATTTGCCGAGTGCAGGATTGTCTGCAGCCGCCTTTTGGGCGATCGGGTGTTCCGCGGCAACGGCCATGTAGGTCACGCCCAACAACGTGTCCGGCCGCGTTGTAAATACGGTCAGCTTCTCGTCCGTACCTTCCACGTCAAACGAGAGCTCAACGCCTTCGGAACGACCAATCCAGTTTCGCTGCATCGTCTTGACCGAATCCGGCCAACCTTCCATTTTGTCGAGGTACGACAAGAGCTCATCGGCATACGCAGTAATTTTCATGAACCACTGGCGTATTTCTCGTCGCTCGACGAGGGCATCGGAGCGCCAGCCCCGGCCGTCAATAACCTGCTCGTTAGCCAATACCGTTTGATCGACCGGATCCCAGTTGACGATGGAATTTTTGCGGTAGACCAGGCCTTTCTTAAACAACCGGGTAAACAGCCACTGCTCCCAGCGATAGTATTCCGGACGGCAGGTTGTCACCTCGCGGCTCCAGTCATAGCCATAACCCAGTCGTTTCAGCTGGCCCCGCATGTAGTCGATATTCTTGTAGGTCCATTCCGCTGGCGGCACGCCGCGCTTGATCGCAGCGTTCTCGGCTGGCATGCCGAACGCGTCCCAACCCATAGGTTGCAACACATGCTTTCCCTGCATCCGCTGATAGCGCGCGATAACGTCGCTAATGGTGAACACCCGGACGTGACCCATGTGCAGCTGCCCGCTTGGGTACGGGAACATTGTCAGGCAGTAGAATTTGTCCTTCGCCGGATCTTCATCGACTTCGAAACAGCGTTCACTGTCCCAGAATTCGCGCGCCTCGCGCTCGACATCCTCGGGGTTATATCTGACTTCCTTACTCATCGTCTCGTCTTGCTGTCCTCAGGCCGCCTGGACAGGCGGAAAGCGGGAAGCTTAACCGTATTTGGCGGCCTGCGCAGCCCGTGCCGCCCGACACGCTGCTGACCGGCAGGCGGGGCAAAAAACCACCAGAATTCACGCGCCACCGGGCGAACGGCGTGTCCAGTATGCAATGGCGAGCAGTAACAGCGTGACATTAACGACCAGCCAGTTGCCGGTCAGTGAATACGGAGTTGAGCCGCGTCTGGGTTCGACATCGAGCGTCAATGTCGCAAATTCAAACTGTCGCGCGACGGCCAGCAGTGCGCCGTCGGCCCCAATAATTGCGGAAATCCCATTGTTCGTTGCACGCAATGCATTTCGCTCCACCTCGCGCGCGCGAACGCGTGCAATCTGCAGGTGCTGGTGCGGGGCGATGGAATCACCAAACCAGGCATCATTGCTGACATTGACGATCAACGTTGCTTCAGGAAAGGCGTAGAGCTGTTCACTACCGTAGGCGTCCTCATAACAGATCGCGACGGCAAGCTGCTGGCCACCCACGGTGTTCAGCAGCGGCTGAACGGCGCTGCCGGCGACAAGATCGCTGTGTGGCAGGCTAAGCATGCGCATCCACTCGCGGACAAAATCCGGCACCGGAAAATATTCTCCGAACGGCACAAGATGCCGCTTCCGGTACGTGCCGCGTCCAGTGCGATCAAGCTTCAACACGCTGTTATAAATTCGCTCGGCGTCCTGCTCCAGGATACCGAGCAGCAGAG
>JABDKF010000097.1 GCA_013003155.1 Woeseia sp.
TTTGCTCTGAACTAACGCTACCCGGGCGTCAAAGCCTATCTCCATTTCCTCCTCGAAAGCCGCCGCCAGTTCAGCCAAGTTTTCGGGAAATTCAAGCTTGAATTCCTGCTCACAGTCGTCGGCTGCCATAACTCGAAAGGTTTCAAGCAGCATAGTTCTGGGTAAATTTTTAATCTGAAACGAGTCTTCGGGCACTTGTAAATCGTCATTCACAGATTCTTCCAACACAGGAGATTCTTGCGCCGGCAAAACCTCAGCCGTTGACGGGATTTGGCGCTTGGAATAAAGCCAAAAGAAAATGGCAACCAGGATGGCAATAGCTGCGATTGCCATCATCGTTCTTTTGCGAGAGCGTGTCATTGCGTAATCGTACCGTCGTAAGGTTTTTTTGTCTTCGAGTCCTGCATCACCGAGTTTTTTTTATTTGTCCTTCTTCACATCCTGCTGTCGAGCCGCAACGACAGCGAATCAGGGAAATCGCGACGACCGAGGAAGGTTCCCGAGAAGCTGAAAATCGTGCTCTCCCCGGTTCAAAAAAAGGGCGGTGCCCGAAAAAGGCACCGCCCAGGTTTTGATAACTTAATAGGGCTCAGTATATCTTGATATCACCTTTCGCCAGTTCACCGCCAGCCTGGTAGTCGATCTCCGATATGTGTATCGCGAAGGTATCGACCCCGCCGGACTCGTCGAGGTCTGACGCGTAGACCGTGCAGCTGTAGCCATCAACCTTGTTGACTTCACACGGTGCCGTGAACGTCACGTCGCTGCCGGTGACCCAGCGATTCGAGATTGAATCAGCCTTGACCTTGACAGCGTTGAGCTTGTCCTCGTATTTGAGGCTGCCCTTCAGTTCGCCTTTCTTCAGCTTCGTGTTGAAGCTGAACTTGGCTTTCCTGTCGCTATCACTATCACTATCACTGTCGTCATCGTTATCAGCGGGTTCGCCGATAAGGATGTAGCCCGAGCCTTTGACCTTCTCGCTGTCGCTGTCGCTGTTGTCATCGACCTCGTCGACAACTATGAAGTCGTCAGCAGAATCGATCTGGCCATCGTTGTCAGTGACTCTAAGTCTTACCTGGTAAGTACCTTCTGCAAGGTAGGTGTGGCTCGTGACAGGATCACTGGTCGTCATCGTCATGCCATCGCCAAAGGACCAGAAGTAACTGGTGATCTGCGGCTCTGCACCAACACTGTCGTTATCGTATGAGCCGGAGCCATCGAAGGTAACGACCTCGCCTACTTCAGCCATGCTCGGCGTAACGGTGAAGCTCGCCGTCGGTGGCAGTGTTAGAACTACGCCACGCTCGACCACAATCGACCGCTCATTCGAGATCGGACCGTCTTCCGGGGAACCGCTGCAGTCACCGAACATGCCGATGACGCGGTAATGATAAGTCCCATCCTGGCGTTCAGTGATGTCGAAGCTACGCACACCGCCTGATACTTCACCAACCGTTGTCCAGTCGGCAGAGTTAATCTCGATGTTGTCGATGTACCAGCCCTCATAAAGCGGGGCGGAGAACGCAAAATCGCTATTCAGCGTGAACGCAATCTTTACCGCCTGTCCCGCGTACGCACCGAGACTAACCTCGCGCCGGCCTGAGAATTCGCCGGTGTAGATGTCAACCAGTTCAAGGGCTCCACCGTCGGCACTGACCGAAACGATGCCCTGGTCGAAGCCCTCTTCGATATGTTCGAAGGAATCAAAAGACAGGACAGCCACCTGCCCGGCGGGCAGCGTGACGGAAGCAATCTGCGTCAGTGTAGCGCCCGACAGGTCGTGGTAGACCGGGCTGTAACTATTGGATCCAGTCGTTGGATGCACTGCAGTGCGCCATTCGACATCACCGGAGAAAGTGCTGTTTGCGCCAGCGGCCAGGGCCTCATTAGCATCATCCTGGAACAGGTTGCCAAACGCGGTCGCCTCTTCAACGCGGAAGCCGCAAGCAAGCTGCGCATCGTCCGGGTAGGTCCACGAAACCGTGTAGTTTCCGTCCTGATCGACGCCGCCTTCCTGATCCGGCTCTGCATCGTCTGCGATCGGCTGCTGCTGCGGTGCCGCTGGTGGCTTCACAGTGCCGTCGTCGGTGCAGGTGTAAGCATTGACGTTGTCGACAAACCAGCCGGTTACGCCGTTGCAACCGTCCACCCCGAAGTCATAGCGCAATTGGACAGTGTCTCCGGGTCCGGCCAGCTCAGTCAGGTCGACGATTGTCGTGCCCCACGAGCCGGTTACTTCACCACCGTTCGCGCCGTGCCAGGCAAGCTCGCCGGCTTTCGGGTTGGTGTTGCCATCTGCCGTAGAGCTGAGGTTGCTTTTCGGAGCGTTAAATTCGAACTGATCTTCTGTGAGAACGACAAAGTCGCCGCCGTTGACGCTGACCATCAGGTTGCCACCGTCATACTCAAGCTCGGTCTCGACAAAATGATCGAAGCGAACCTGCGAGCTCACCGAACCCGCCGGGATCGTAATTACAGCACTGTCCATGCTGAAGGCACCGGAAATATCGCCACCAGGCGCGCAAGTACCGCCACGCGAGTCTTCCGCGAAAGCAGCAAAGCCGGCACGATCCTCGGGCAAGTTATCTACGGTCACCCAATTGAAGTCCGGCCATTCTTGATTAACGCCGTTCGACTCCAGTGTCCAGCCACCCAGACCCGACTCAAAATCGTCGGAATAGAACAAATCCGCACCTTCGCACAATGGCGGCGT
>JABDKF010000249.1 GCA_013003155.1 Woeseia sp.
TAGTGGGCAGCGTCAGGAAATTGCGCGCATCGATGCGGACCTCCTGGAAGACTTGTTGAACGCTGCAGGCGAGATCAGCATCTATCACTCGCGCCTCAGTCAGCAAATCAGCACGATCGAGTTTCACGTCGAGGAGTTGGAGCAAACGGTTACTCGACTGCGGGAACAATTGCGCAAACTGGAAATGGAAACCGAAGCGCAGATCATGCACCGTCACCAGGACACGCTGGCGGAGAAAGATTTCGACCCGCTGGAGATGGACCGGTACTCGAATATTCAGCAGCTGTCGCGCGCTCTTGCGGAATCCGCCAGCGACATGGCCAGTCTTAAGGAGCTGTTGCGCAATACGACCTCAGACGCAGAGACACTACTGGTTCAACAATCCCGTGTGACGGCAGAGTTGCAGGACGGGTTGATGCGCACGCGGATGGTACCTTTTGAGCGTCACGTACCACGCTTGACGCGGCTGGCGCGGCAGGTTGCGACCGAAACGGAAAAGCGTGCGGAACTGGCTGTAGAAGGCGCATCCGGTGAGTTGGACCGGCAGGTGCTGGACAAGATGCTCGCACCCTTCGAGCACATGGTACGCAACGCTGTCATTCACGGAATAGAGTTGCCGCAGGTGCGCCAGGCCGCCGGCAAACCAGCGACCGGCCGAATTACAGTCCGGCTGCATCGTGAAGGCGCCGAAATGGTCATCGATGTTTCTGACGATGGTGCGGGTCTGGACGTCGATGCCATTCGTCGCAAGGCATTCGAGCGCGAACTGTTGCGGCCGGACAGCAAAGTGTCAGACACCGAGATCATGCAGTTGATTCTGACGCCCGGCTTCAGCACTGCCAAGGAGGTGACCCAGTCCGCCGGCCGCGGTGTAGGTATGGACGTCGTTGCGAACGAGGTGAAGCAGCTCGGCGGCTCGCTGCAAATTTCTTCTGTTATCGGTCAGGGCACCAATTTTACCATTCGGCTGCCGTTTACGTTAGCCATCACGCAGGCGCTGATTGTCCGCGCCGGCGACGAGGTGTACGCATTGCCGCTGCCAACGGTAGAAGGGGTGTCGCGTGTGGCGCGCCACCAATTAGAGGAAATGTTGCAACAGGCCGACCCGGTTTATGAATACGGCGAACAGACTTATCACTTTCGGCACCTGGGCATGTACCTTGGCGGACAGGCCGCGCAACTGCCGGAGGACGACAGCCACATCCCGGTAATACTGGTGCGCGCTGGTGACCATGCCATCGCGCTGTTGACAGACGAAATGATCGCCAGCCAGGAGATCGTCGTAAAATCGCTGGGGCCTCAACTATCCAGTATTCGCGGCATTTCAGGTGCGACCATTCTCGGCGACGGCCGTATCGTGCTGATACTGGACATCAATGCGCTGGTGCGGGCCGGCATGCCGATTGTCGAGGTTCACAGTGCGACGCCGGCGGCGACAGATCAGCGACCATTGGCGTTGGTTGTCGACGACTCTATAACCGTGCGCCGTGTCATGGAGCGTTTCCTGACGCGTAACGGCATGCGCGTCGCAACCGCGAAAGACGGTATGGACGCGATAAGCGTTTTGCGGGATACGGTACCCGACATCATTTTGCTCGATATCGAAATGCCGCGGATGGATGGTTACGAATTCGCAACACACGTGCGGAATGACGAGCGCGTGTCCGACGTGCCTATCATCATGATTACTTCACGTGTTGGTGACAAACACCGGGCGCGCGCGATTGAAATCGGCGTCAACGACTATCTCGGCAAGCCGTACCAGGACTCGCAGCTGCTTGATGCAATTGCCCGACTGCTGCAGGATCGCGGGATTGAGCCGGGATGAGTGACGCCGCCGAAGAACTCTACAGTCTGTTGGTGCCGCTGGCGGAGGATCGGCTCATCGTACCGCGTGCCTGCGTTGCCGAGGTTGTGCGCTTTGTGCCTCCCGATGAAATACCCGGCTGCGAGCCCTGGTTAACGGGCAGTGTTGCGTGGAATGGCCGTGCTCTGCCGGTCGTGTCTTTCGAGGGCACTCTCGGTCGAGCGTTGCCGCCGGTAACGGGACGCACCCGAATTGTCGTGTTTTATTCCAGTACGGGGCAGGTGCGCGCCGGTTATTTCGGCATTCTTACCCAGGGATTTCCGCAACTGGTGAGGGTCAATCGTGATGTCTTGAAGCTCGAAGCCAGGGACGGCTGGCCTATCGAGGCGCCCGTTCTATGTCGCGTTAAAATGATAAACGAGTATCCGTTGATTCCGAATCTGGAGAAACTTGAAGCCATGGTCGGCGACCAGGCAGTCGACGGCTAGCTTCCGGGTCTTGGCACTCCGCCAAGGTCCCCCCAAAAAGCCTGTACCAGCGCCACGGCTGCCACCGCAGCAGTTTCAGTACGCAACACCCGTGGTCCGATCGCGATCGGCAAGAATCCGTGTTGGCGCGCCAGGGTTGATTCCTGCTCACTAAATCCACCCTCGGGGCCGATCAATAGTTCGACACTGCCCGTGGGTTTTTTTAATGATTCCATGGTTTCGGTAGCCTCGGGCGACAACATGAGACGAGTTGTTTCAGTCGGGCATTTAAGCGACAGGAAGTCTGAGAGGGTCAGCGCGCCATCGATCACGGGCAAGACGTTTCTGCCGCACTGCTCGCATGCACTGGCGCAAATCCCTTGCCAATGCTGCAGCCGTTTGGCAGCGCGTTGCGCATTCAGCCGCACGACCGAGAACTCCGTTTGCAGCGGCGTAATTCTGTGCACGCCCAACTCGGTTGATTTCTGTACGACAAAATCCATGCGATCGCCCCGCGAGATCCCTTGTAACAGCCTTACCGCAAGCGGCGATTCTGTATCGCGCCGCGAGCCTTCACCAAGCCGCAGCTCGATGCAGTTTTTGTCGATCTGCTGTATGCGCGTACTGAATTCCTCGCCGCGACCATCAAACAGGGTAAGAAGATCACCGGGCCGGGCGCGCAATACGCGACCAATGTAGCGCGCCGCGTCGCCCCTCAGCGTAACCTCCGAATTTGCGGCTAGCGCCTGATCGACGAAAAGACGGGGGATGGACATCGAAGAAATCCAGGAAAAGAACGTTGGTATTAGGCCGCCGCCGTTAATCGATGTCAAAATCGTGCTCGGCCGCTATGATAAGTGCCAGGCAAAAGCTGTGTGAAGGCATCGATCAAGGCCATGACCACCCGTTACACTATCAGTCCCGGCGAAGGCCTGATACGCCCGGCGCGGCAATGTCCTTCGCCGAATCAGGATGAACGCCCGCCGGACGTCCAGCTTGACCTGCTGGTTGTGCACGGCATCAGCCTGCCGCCCGGGGAATTTGGCGGACCTTACATTGAAGAATTTTTTTGCAACAGCCTCGAGCCCACCCAGCATCCTTATTTTTCTGAAATTTGTGACATGCGTGTCTCTGCACATCTGCTCCTGCGACGGGACGGCGAGCTGGTGCAGTTCGTGCCGTTTGCACGGCGTGCGTGGCATGCTGGCGAATCTTCATTCGCTGGTCGCAGTGCATGCAACGATTTTTCGATTGGCATCGAGCTGGAAGGAGAAGATCAAAGGCCGTACAGCGACGCGCAATACGCCGAGCTCCCCGGTATCGTTAGTGCATTGCAGCAGAGCTATCCGCGACTGAACGCGAGACGCATCGCGGGTCATTGTGATATTGCGCCGGCGAGAAAAGAGGACCCGGGCCCTGCTTTCGACTGGTTGCGACTGTATGATGCACTCAGCGATTTCACCGAAACGACCGTGTCTCCATGAAACTTATTGCGTTACTGATCGGCCTGCTGATCGAACGACTGGCTACCCAGCTTTTCCACCTGCGCGAACTCCGCTGGCTCGACAGCGTCATTGATGCCGGGTCTGAAAAAATATTTCGATCTACCAAGTGGCCGCCCGTAGTTCCGGTGTTACTGCTTACCGCGCTACTGGTTTTGCCGGTTTTTGCCGTGATGTTGCTGTTGGGCAATACCTTGTTTGGTTTTCCCTACCTCCTGGTGGCAATCGTCGTCTTGTTTTTCTCTTTGGGCCCCACGGACATCGGCGAAGAGGTGGACGCCTATTGCGCGGCAGTTGAAGCGAAGGATCCTGAGGCTATTCGGCGAACCGCCAAAGCTCTGCTTGAACACGATGTTCCGGAGGATGACCGGGCGCGCACGCTGGCAGTTGAAAAAGCAGTTTTCGTGCAGGCAAACAATCGCTTGTTTGCCGTGATTTTCTGGTTCGTCCTGCTGGGCCCGCTGGGAGCCTGGTCCTACCGGATTACTGACTTGATTCGTCGCAGAACGGTGTTTCGGGCAGGGCGTCATGAAGCGGAAGAGCATTACTCGAAAATCGCGAGCGCGGCGAATTCAGTGCACAGCTGGGTCGCCTGGGTGCCTGCGCGCCTGACCGCTTGCGGATATGCGCTGGCCGGCAGCTTCGACGATGCGTTCGCCGTGTGGCGTGAATCACCAACTCAAGTGACGCCCACGACGGGCGTCCGCAGTGATGAATTGCTGGCGCGCGTCGGCGTTGCATCACTGGCATTGCCCCCGCTCGATGACGAGAATGAGGAGTCGCGCGCAATCCGCGGCGCGACCGCAGCAAATCGGCTGGTTTTCCGGCTTTTATTCTTCTGGGCCGTCGTGATCGCTGGTATGACACTCTACGGCTGGTCCGTCTGACGTCGATCATGAAATTCTTAGTGCTGCCTGCCCTGGTGCTGTGTGCAGCGTGCGGCGCGGGTGACAAAAACCCTCCATCTGCGGAAACTGACCTCTCACAATTGCGCATCGTCGCGCTCTCGCCGCATCTGGCGGAGCTTACGTTCGCCGCAGGCGCCGGCTCGCAGCTCGTCGGCGTCAGTTCTTACAGCAATTTCCCGCCCGAAGTGTTGCAGCTACCTATCGTTGGCGACGCTTTTCGCATCGATCAGGAGCAACTGGCCCTGCTACAGGCTGACTTGTTGTTGGCCTGGGATAGTGGCACGCCTTCCCACGTCCTTGATTCGCTTCGCAGGAATGGTTATCGAGTCGCACTAATCGAGACCCGGAGTCTCGCTGATATCGGTCGCGCGGTTGAACATATCGGTGCGCTGACGGGCAGGGAGGCCAGTGCCCGGGCGGCGGCAAAAGCGTTCGATGCCAAGCTTCTTAAACTGGCCGTGAGAGGGCGCGCGGCAGAACCGATCAGAGTATTTTACCAGGTGTCGTTGCGACCCCTTTACACGGTAAACGGGCAGCACTACATCAGCGAGCTCATCGAGCTATGCGGCGGTCAAAATGTGTTTGCCGAGCTCAATGAACTCGCGCCAATGATCAGCGAAGAGGCGGTGCTCAGCCGCGATCCGGAGGTTATTCTCTCCGCTGCTACCACGGGCGCGGCCACGGACCGGGATTGGGGTTACTGGCAAGATCTTTCGGCGAATCGCTACGCCAACCATTTTCTCATCCCGGCTGACGCTGTCGCACGCGCAACGCCGCGTGTTTACGGCGCTGGAGTTGCGATTTGCGATGCGCTACAACGGGGGCGCGAACAACGTGCAGCCCGGCGGCAGAAAGCCTCTTAAGTAGAGCGCTTTCGGTTCCAGGTGACTTCCTGGCCAGATTCCGCACGAGCAAGCCGCCTGGCAACGACGAACAACAGATCCGATAAACGATTCAGGTAGCGCAGCACTTCAACGCGCACCGTATCTGTATCTTGCAAAGTCCGCACTCGCCTTTCAGCGCGGCGTACTATCGTGCGGGCCAGATGGCAGGCTGCGGAAGCAGGGCCGCCACCCGGAAGAATGAAGTCCTTCAAAGGCGGCAGATCGGCGTTGAAGCCATCGAGCGCTACCTCGAGTCGTTCGACGAATTCGTCTTCAATGGCTGCGTGCCCCGGAATACATAACTCGCCGCCGAGATCGAAAAGATCGTGCTGCACCTCGAGCAGACAATCGCGAATATCATCCGGCACACTGTCGTAGCCAAGCACGGTACCGATCGCGCTATTCGCCTCATCAACGGTGCCGTACGCCTCAACGCGCGCACTGTCTTTCGGCACCCGGCTGCCATCACCAAGGCCAGTGCTACCGTCGTCCCCGGTGCGCGTATAAATCTTGCTAAGGCGATGTCCCATGCGTGTCTACCAGCGGTATTTAAGTTCGAGAAAAACGCTGCGTTCTGCCATCTGGTAGGGCGCAGCGGTCTGGTAACGGGTATTCAACAGGTTTTCCAGCCGCGAATGCAATTGCCAGTGCTGCCCCAGTTTAAACTGTCCGGTGACATTCAGCAGCACGTAGCCCGGCAAGCTCTCTGCGATATCCTGACGACGGCTGCTCGCCAGCATCGACAGGCCCAGCAGGTGGTTGCCGATCTCCCGGGTAACATTGATCGTCAGACTGCGTTCCGCGCGGCGCAAGAGCTTACTGCCATCGGCGGCATTCTCTGCGCTTTGGGATACAAGATCGGCGCGCAATCTGAACAAGTCGCCGCGGTATGTCCAACCCAACTGACCCCCGCGAATTTTTGCGCGCGCCAGGTTTTGCAGTGTGAATGAGTTGAAATCAAATTCAATGAGATCGTTGATATCGTTGCTGAAGAGATCGAAGCGCAACAGGTTGCGCGGATTGACCTCGACCTCTACCCCCAGTTGAATTTCGTCCGCGACCTCAGGCCGCAACGTGGTGTTGCCACCAAATCCGAAACGGTCAGTTGCATCGGGCGCGCGGAATGCGCGTGCCATGCCTGCGCTCAGCGACCAGGCATCGTTGAGGTCAAATGCGACCTCAGCGTTCCAGGTGAACTCATTGCCAAATGTTTCATGATCGGTATAACGGCCAGCGAGAAATGCACGGAGCCGGCCGCGGGTAATGCTGTCCTGCAAAAACAGCGCCCGCGTTGCGGTGTCCTCGCTGAAGCCGCTGCCGAAAGATTCTGCCCGGGCATTCTCTTCCGTGGCATAAATACCGGCGGCCAGGTTGTGACCCGGTAACGATACAGAGTAAAGCCAATCAAGGGCATACCGTCGGGAAGTTACAAAATCCGGCGACTGGTTCTGGTCGATCTTGTCGATCATATGGCTAAGTAGCAGGCGGCTTTCTGAGCGTTCGCCGAGAGGCGTGGTCACCTCGAGGGCGCTACTTTGATTCTGATAATCCTGATCCACCGGCGCCAGGAAAAAGTCGAGATACTCGCTGTTGCCGCGAGCACTCCAATGGCGGAGATTAACAGTCGACCGGCCAATCTGTCGGCTGCCATAAATGTTGGCGCTAAAATTGTCATAGCCACGTTCGATTTCGCTGTCAGCACGAACTGCATATCCATCCGTATCCTGAACATTAAGCGTGACGCCGAGCTCACCGGCGTCGGTAGCTGCGCCAAAACTTGTGTAGGCGGATTGCGTCGAAAAACTTCCGGCGCTGGCACCCGCTTCTGCGTAGCCACTGCCGGCGCGACGAGTGATGATGTTGATAACGCCGCCAATTGCATCCGTTCCGTACAGTGACGATCGTGCGCCTTTAACTATTTCGATACGCTCGATCAGTTCGGGTGAGATGTTTTGCAGTGCTGCACCGCCAATCGTTCCCGGGTTAATGCGTACGCCGTCGATGAGGACCAGCGTGTGGTTGCTTTCGGTGCCGCGGAGGAAAACTGAGCTCGCCTGACCTGGCCCACCGTTGCGGCCGATGTCGAGACCCGCCTCGAAGCGCAGCAGTTCAGTAACGTCTCTTGCGGCTGCAAGTTCGATTTGCTCACGGTTAATAATCGTGACCGGTACGATCACGTCCTGCAGCGCAATTTCGTTGCGCGTTGCCGTGACCACGATGACATCGTCGTCCGCAACTGCGAACACCGGCAGCAGCGCAATGATCAGAAAAAATGTTCGAGTAAAAAGCATTCCACCTTCCTTCGCATGCCGCCCGCATGCCGTGCCAATCGATAGAACGAGAAGCTTGCGGGGAGAGAAGGACGCACAGCAGAAGGCACGTCCGAACAGCCGCCCGCCGCGCCGTTCGTGTGTTCATCGGGCCGGTCTCCGGGCTTACGAGCGGCGCTAAACGCCGGTTCACAGCGCCTTCCCGCGAATTATCGCGCCCGATGGGCACGGGGTCTCGCAGTGGCTCCGGTGTGCGTGTTGCACATCGGGGGCTGTGGCTTAACTCGATCACCGTTGCGGGGGCAGCGCCGGATTAAGGAGCAAAAAACACTCCACACCGGCTTCCCGTTCACCCGAATCAATGCCAATCCGGGCTCACCTGATGAGGCGGCCACACTAGGTATAGTGTCCGTCGCTGTCAAGGACGCATCTTGAGTCATGCGGCGGCTACGGCCATAGTGTCGCTTCAACAAACAGGAGCCATTAGTGGACGACGGCAAAAAGGTTCAGGAATCGCAAGAGCTTAGCGTTGCGCTCGAGGCAGCTCGCGCGGCGGCGAAACTCAGCAGGCGGTTTTACAGCGGCAATTTTACCATTCGTACCAAGGCAGACCGCACGCCAGTGACGCAGGCTGATGTCGAATGCGAACAACTCATCCGCGAAATTATTCTGGGTGCGTTTCCCGACCACGGATTTTTCGGCGAAGAGACCGGCAAGTCCCGGGAAGACAGTTCGAGACTGTGGCTGGTCGACCCAATAGACGGCACCAAGGGTTTCGTGCGTCAGTACCCGTTTTTTTCCACGCAAATCGCGCTAAGTCGTGAGGGTGAGCTGGTGCTCGGTGTTTCCAGCGGCACGATGTTCGATGAGCTTGCCTGGGCTGAGCGCGGCGCGGGTGCGTGGTTGAACGGCAAGTCGTTGCGGGTCAGCAACACTGCAGAGATCGAAAACGCCGCCGTCTCCGCGGGCAACCTCGCGTCACTCGCGGCCAGCGCCGGGTGGCAGGCCTATGGCGAACTCGTTGCGGCTGTGGACCGGATTCGCGGCTACGGAGACTTCTATCACTATCATTTACTTGCTGCCGGCAAGATTGATGCGGTTATCGAGTCGGACGTGAATATCCTCGATATCGCTGCGCTGAAAGTCATCGTCGAGGAGGCCGGCGGAGTCTTCACGGATCTCAACGGAGGCGAGGTTGATCTGCAAACGCGCTCTGTACTGGCGGCAAATCCGGCGCTGCATGCCGCCATACTGCCGCGAATTTCAGGTTTCGTACAATGATATTCAGCCGCTGGCAAAGAACAGGGTGTTGCCGCGCCACTCTACGGCATCCATCGACGTCGCATACAGACTGCTCAAAGTGTCGCTAGTCAGCACTTGCTGTGTCGGACCAAACTCCCATCGTCCATCTCCAAACAACAGCAGGCAATCCGTCGCGAAGCGTACGGCCAGGTTGACGTCGTGCAAACTGGCAATGACCGTACCCCCTCTCTGTGTTTCACCACGAAACACTTTCAGCACGTCCAGTTGGTGTTGCGGGTCGAGATGGTTCGTCGGCTCGTCGAGTAAGTAAAGCTGCGGTTGTTGCGCGAGCGTCTGTGCAATGGCCACGCGACGGCGCTCCCCGCCTGATAACGTTGCAACATCCCGCGCATGCAGCGTTGCGAGGTCCACACGTTGCAGGCAACCCAGCACAATTTCCCGATCTTCCGGTCCTTCCCATTGCAAGGGGGGTACGTGCGGATGTCGGCCTGCCAGTGCGGTGTCAAACACCGTTGCCGGAAACGCATCGTCAGAATGCTGCGGCAGCAACGCAAGTTGTCGAGCAATGTCCTTGCGAGGCAGCGACGCCAGGTTCGCTTCATGCAACGCGACGGAGCCCGCGGCTGGCGGCCGCAAGCCAGCCAGGGTGTGCAGCGTCAGCGACTTGCCCGCACCGTTCTGACCGAGCACCGCGACGAATGCGCCCGTGGCAACCTTAAGCTCAAGCTTTTCGACCAGCAGCCTGCCCGGCACTTCCACGTTCAGATCGTTGCAGGTCAGCATTAAATTACCGTCTGTGCTCATGCACGGAGGCTAGCGGCAAGCCCGTACCAATGCCAGTTGCGTCTCAACGGACAAGGCGTATTTCCGCAGCCGTGTCAGGTCCTATCAAGACATACTCCAGGCTGGACGGAACGATCGCTTGTTGGTCAGCGACCGCTATGCGTCCGCCCATCAATTCCGCGAAACGTTGCGGAAAAAGCGGCAATAATTCAGGTTCCGCGAAGCCGTCCGGGTACCGCGGTAAACCGCTCGCGGGGTCGTACTTGTCCGTGGCGCCCAGCGTGTGCAGGAATTCATGGGCGATAACGACGTTGTTACTGCCGATCTGGCGGCGCCCGGTGTACGCGTTAACCAGTCCGACCATGCCTTTTTGCAGTCCTACCGAATTCTCGAGTCGCGCACCTTCGCGAGCCTCGAAGTAACGGACAAAGATTCGGACATCCGGCGCGGGTGAATCCTGCGGGGATGCTGCACGGTGCGCCCACCAGCGCATCTTCAGGCTCCAGGCCATGATCGAAAGCCGGCTATTGGCCAGCGGCACGTCCGGCGGCTGTTGATCGATAATCTCGCCAAGCTCAATACGCACTGGCCGTTCTAAACTGACTCCGTAGCGACTGACCTCCCGCGCCAGGAAGCTTTCGATTTCTGCAAACAGGGCCACGTCAAGATTTTCAATATAGCGCCGGCTGGCGGCGCTGCCGTCGCCGTTGATCGGATAGATCTTCACCCACAGGCTGTTATTCCAGTCAGTGCTGCGCGCCTGCGCCAACCAGGTCGTCCCGGACACGAAAATCAGCAACAACAACAGCAGGGTTATGCGAACGACTCTAAACATGAACGGCGCTCAAATTGCGAGCGTCGATTACGCCAGTGTCATGGGCCATGCGCCAGCGAGTGGTTCGCAGTTTCATTGGGCGTCGACCGTTCGGTCACGGGCGCATTGGATTTGTTGGATCGGGCACCCGGCGTGCTTTTCCGGCCTGTTCGAACGCGAATGCCATTTCGATCAACTGCCGTTCGCTGAAGGCGGTGCCGATAAAAGACAGACCAATCGGCAAGCCGAACACGTTGCCGGCCGGAACGGTCACATTGGCATAACCGGAAACCGCGGCGAACGAGGAGCTGCCAACGCTAAAGTGATCGCCAAGCACATGGTCCGTCATCCAGGAGGGGCCGTTCGACGGAGCGATCAAGGCGTCGAGCTTGAATTCGCTCAACGCCTTATCGATTCCTTCCTGCGCAATACGCTTCGAGTCGGCTAGTGCCTGCAGGTAGGCAGCATCCGTCAGCGGTCCTTTCTCCTGAGCGGCGATCAAATTGTCCTGACCAAAAAACGGCATCGTGGCGTCCGCATTCTGCGTGTTGAACTCGATCACGTCGGCAAGCGAGCCGACCTCGGCACCGGCTGAGGCGAGATAGCGATTCAGGTCGGCCTTGAATTCATACAGCAGTACGCCGTACTCCGCATCGCCCATGCCCTCAGTGTCGATATTTACGGGATCGATGATCTCAGCCCCGTTCTCCTCGATTAATCGAATGCTTTGGGCAAAGACTTCCTCAACCCGGGCATTCCGGCCTGAGCCGCCATAGGTACGCAGCACACCGATTCGCTTGCCCTGCAGGGCATCGGTCCGCAGGTCGGCGGCATAATCGGGCAATGTATCCGGCCTGTTTGACATCGCCGGGTCCTGATCGTCATGCGCCACCAGAACGTTGAGCAGCAGTGCCGCGTCTTTTACCGTCCGCGCCATCGGCCCGGCTGTATCCTGGCTGTGTGCGATGGGAATAATGCCGTCGCGACTGACCAGCCCGAGTGTCGGCTTGATACCCACAATGCCGTTGATCGAAGATGGGCAAATAATGGAACCGTCCGTTTCCGTGCCGATCGCCAACACGGTGAGATTTGCGGAAACCGCAACGGCCGAACCGGAAGAAGAACCACAGGGGTTGCGGCGGGGATCGTAAGCATTATTCGTTTGACCGCCGATACTGCTCCAGCCACTCGATGAATCGCGCGAACGGAAGTTCGCCCACTCGCTGAGATTCGCTTTCGCGAGTATCACAGCACCCGCTTCGCGCAATCGCGCAACGAGGAACGCGTCATCGGGAGCTCGATGATCACGAAGCGCGAGAGAGCCGGCGCTGGTCGCCATCTGATCGCCAGTATCGATGTTTGCTTTTAACACGACCGGAACGCCGTGCAGCGGGCCGCGGCTCTGTCCGGCAGCACGCTCCCGATCGAGCTCATCGGCGATTGCCAGCGCGTCAGGATTGACTTCGATAATTGAATTGAGGATGGGGCCGTTGCGATCAATGGCCTCAATGCGTTCGAGATAAAGCTCAACAATTACACGCGTGCTGACTGAATCGTCCTGCAACGCACGTTGCAAACTGGCGATCGTGGCTTCTTCGATTGCGAATCGCGGGGCCTCTGTTTTTTCCGCACAAGCCGAGAACAGCAAGGCGCTCAGCAGTAGGGCTTTCACTTTTAGACTCATCGCTTGACTCCGCGAGCGCTGCCGAAATGTGGCAGACGAGCGTAAAGGCCGCGCCAGCCTCACGCAAGCGCAACCAGGGAGTTTGGCTCAAGGCCGAATTGAGAAAGTACCGAACAGAATTAAAGGGTCACAAATAAAAAACCCCGCGGTGAACCGCGGGGTCAATCTCTCTTCTTATTATTAGAGAGGTAACTGGTTATTCGGCAAGCAAATACAAATTATTATTGGAATTGGATTTCAAACTTATCGTTATTATTATTTTTTATAATTTTTCTTCTGGCGTCTTAGATCCTGTCTGTATTTTTTGCGCTTGCCCTCCAGTTACGCTTCGCTTGGGCAAGTCTTATAAAGCAAGAGCTGTGCCAGCCTCGATAAAACCTTTTAAATTCAATGGTTTAAAAATTAGTCTTGCAGCAAAGCACGCGCTTTTGTAGCGTGCTTGTAAAAAATTTCGACATGCGAAGTTGGGCAATTCTGCAACAGGTCTCGCGTGCGGTCCGTAACTAATTGAATAATATGAATGAATGTTTCTGCCCCCGAACCTGTCGGCCATCCCCGGGGTATGTATTATGTGAAAAAATGTCGCTAAACCGCGACAAATGTCCACTTTCCGGACATTTGTAAAATTATTCGACATCTTGAGGCGTTGCATCTTGCAGCAGCCTCGCGGCGCTGTAGAAACGCCCGTCCCGCACCACAGCAATGACTTCACCCACGTCGGCCAGCCGTCTGAGCGGGTCGCCTGTGACGAGCACCAGGTCGGCGCGCGAGCCGGCCTGCAATCTACCAATCTCCCCACCGGCACCTAGCGCATCGGCGGCGCCGCTAGTAGCAGCAACGAGCACATCGCGAGGACTCATGCCAACGGCGAGCAACGCCAAAAGCTCCGCTTGCGTCGCGAAGCCTGCCGGCAACCCGGACGGCCGGCTCCCGACAATGACGGTCGCGCTGCCCGCCAGCCAGCCGGGCTCGCCCGCAATACCTTGGCCAGAGAGGTTTTCGAGCTGCAAGCTACGACCTTGCGGAGTTTGCTGCAGGTGACCAAGCCCTGGAGTTGTGCGTCCTGCCGCTCCAGAAACCAGCAGCATTTGCCGCCCGTCCGCCAGCTTGAGAACGTCGTCATAATGACGGCCGCTCGGTGAAGTCGGGAAGGTGGCGGTGCCAAGCAGCATGTCCGCGCCGGCCAGTAGTCCGGAATTCCAGTTAGCAGCCAGCAGCGGCAGGCCCTCTTGTCGCCACATCGAAATTGAGCGACTTCGGGCAATCTGAAAACCTGACGAATCAGGTATCTGCACCGCTCTTACGAAGGCCCTGGCGTCGCCGCTGGACGCGTCATTAACCGCGGCAACGGTTAACAAACGCGGGCCCGGTTGCGCAGCAGCATGCCATGTCGTTCGCGCCTGCTCGGGCGACAGGTCGGGGGATACCAGCGTTGTCACGCCGAAGGCCAATATGCGGGAGCCGAGGGCAGGCGTAAGGTTTGCTGGCAACGCTCCGTAGCTGTCGATTAAGCCGGGCAGCGCGGTGCTGTCGGGGATATCAATAACCAGCACATCGCCACGATCACGCTGTTCTTCAATCGCGGCAATGCGGCCGTTCTCAATGACGATGTCGACACTATGCCGGTACTGGTCGCTCTCGCCGTCAAACAGGCGACTTGCGCGAATCACCATGCTGCCGCTTAGCGGCTTTGTGTTTGGCAAAGGCCGCTCATGCCGTCGCCATTGCGTCCACCGTTCAGATTTGCCAACGGCTGCAGAGAACGGCAGCGTCCGGGACTTCCGATCTTCGAAATGGCGCCACTTGATGACGCCGTCGGCCGCGTAAATGAATCGTGAGCGATCGCGCCAGGCAACGGGTGAGGCAAAGAAGTCTTCGCCGCTGGCATAAACGCGCGCCAGCGGTGGATCAGCCGGGATGAGTATCATCAGGTCCAGCAGGCCGACCTCGTTTTGTGCGAGGAACGAAATCAAGGTGTTATCCGGTCGCCACGCAGGAGCGTAAATCGGCCGTGCCGATTCGTGCAGGATTTGCGGCAGCTGACCCCAGCGTTTCAGCATCAGGTACCAGCGATTGCCCTCGTAGAGTCGGTAAATCAGGTGCCGGCCGTCGGCAGACCATGCCGGGGATGATTCGTCACCCGCGTGATCCGTAAGCCGTGATGCCACACCGGTCGTCAGGTCCCGTTGCCAAATATCGAGACCGCTATCGTGGCGTGCCGCGGCAAACACGATTTGCTCTCCCGTCGGGTGCCAGGCGCCGTCTTGCTCCACTTGTATTGCTGGTGTGATGCGCTCCGGGACGTCATCTGCAAGCGCAATGCGCCAGAGTGAACTGCCGCCTGCGCGATTGCTGGCAAACAGTGCTGAAGTGCCATCGGGAGACCAGCGGGGCGCGCGGGCCTGCCAGTTGGCGTCGACAAGCCGTCGTGCGTCACCGCCGCGGGCGGGAATGAGCCAGATGCTGCCAAGCAGGTCCGTGAGAACCCTGCCGTCGGCCGCGTTGATATCGGCACTGATGTTCGTGCCCTGTGTCAATCGCAACTCAGCGGCCGGCAGCGGTGCAGCAAAAGGAATCAAGACAGCTGCCAGCACTAGCTGGCGAAACTCAGGAATCACCGCTGACCTGCAGGAAAAGAATTTCATTGTCACTGCAGGCAAATTCAACGCGCATCGGCCGGCAACAAATCTGGCAGTCCTCGACGTAAGTCTGGTCGCCGGCAGAGGTATCGATAACGATGTGCATCCGTTCGCCACAGTAGGGGCAGCGTACGGGTTTTTCGTGTAACGGATCGTGCATCAGCGGAGACTCACGGCTGCAGTCGCGAGGCTTTCCATGCGCTGCACTCGAAGGTGTCATCCGACGTTCGCGTGAGCGCGCGCACCCACCGTGCACGATCGTGAATTCGGTCCGCCCCTTCACGCCAGATTTCCAGCGCTTCCGGCCAGACCCGGAATCCGCCCCAGTGGGGCGGGCGTGGAATGTCGGGCGGCGTATTTCCGGCTAATGTGTTGATGTCTTTGCCAAGCTCTACGCCCAGTTTCACTGCGCGTTCGCGGATTTGCTTTTCAAGTTGCGCGCGCGTCGCGATCGGTTTGCTTTGATCAGAACCCCACGCGCCCAGTCGGCTGCCCCAGCCACGTGTCGCGAAATAGGCGTCGCTCTCGGCGGCCGGAGATTTAACGGCTATTCCCTCCATACGGATCTGTTGACCCAGCGCGTCCCAGTGCATGATCAGTGCGACGCGCTCGTTGGCAAGAATTGCCCGCGACTTGGCAGACTCATAGTTCGTATAGAACACCAGGTAGCCGGGCTCTGCGACAAAGGCCTTGCACAACACAATGCGCGCCGACGGCGTGCCGTCCTTATCGACGGTGGCGAGGGACATCGCGTTCGGGTTGCGCTGACTGGCCGACTGTTGCGCATGCTCGAACCACTCGGCGGCGAGTGGCAGCGGGTTCTCGGGTAACGGGTTCGGCAGTTGGCCGCCAGACTCGGGATTGCGGGTCATAGGATCAGTTCCACGCTGCTCGGGCAACGCATTGCAAATTGTCAGTCTCCAGTCGCGGAGAGTAGCAGACGCGCAATGGTGCTTTCTATTCGCAGTTTAGCGGTTGCTTACGCTGCTACCGCCGGCGCGTCGCGGATCCGTAGCAATCTGGAAACCCCCTGCAGGCTCATGCAATGCAGCACCGACGCCGCCAAAATACATACTCAATTCCGGAAATTGATGCAGAGGCATCTGCAGCTTCCCGGTGGCGATGCCGGGCTCAGCAGCCACTCGATCGCCGTCGTCGCGTAACTCTACATGGAGTCGTGGGGCGCTGATTGCCTGTTCTATGCTCATATCGTATTGCAGAAAATTCACCAGGAACTGGTGGATCGCGGTGGTAATCCGATCGGCGCCCGGCGATCCGAAGGCCAGAACGCGTTCACCGTTACGGGCTGCGCCCGGCGTCATGTTTGACGGCAATCGTCTGCCTGCGGGTGCGGCTTCGAGGCCACGCGGGTTCAGCTCAATCTCACCCAGGCAGTTATTCAGCCACAATCCGGTGCCGGCGGGCATATCGCCTGCGCCGTAGCCGGACGAGGCCGTGATGGCACAGGCGTTGCCTTCATCATCCACAGCGGAAGTATGCACGGTCGATGCGGATTGGTATTTTCCCGGAAATTGTCCGGTATTGAGCGCAGCCAGCAGCGCCGCGCTTTCCTCGGCAAGATCGTGCGTAAGGTCGAGCCGGTCACGACGGTACCGCAACACGGCGTGCTGCACGGCGACCAGTTGCGCCACGGTTGCTTCGTCCAGGTTCGCGGCAGAGGCGTCGCGAAACAGGCGCAGCATGGCCGCCAGCACCGTGCCGCCGATGGCAGGCGGTGGATTGCTGGCGATTTGCCAACCGCACAGTTCCGTTAGCAGCGGTTCTCTGGGAATCGCCCGGTACTCGCGCATATCTTCAAGTGTCATGCGCCCACCGTTTTCCTGGATGTGCGACACGATGGCGTGCGCCAGCTCACCCTCGTAGAAAATGCGGGCGCCTTCTTGAGCTATGTGCTCGAGACTGTCCGCAAGGTGCGGTACCTGGATGAGTTCGCCACGCGGCCTGAGATTTCCCTCGTCGTCGTGCAGCGCTGCGAAGCCGTCGGCGCTACGCCCGTAAATGCGGTGTCCCGCATACCCGAGGTAATAGTGACCGGACCTTGTCAATGGAAAACCATCTTTGGCATGACGAATACACGGCGTAAAGAGTTGCGACCAGGCGGCTACGCCATAGCGTTGGGAGGCAAGCTCGAGCGCGGCTACGGTGCCGGGGACGCCTACTGAGCTGGCGCCGACCAGGGTTTGCACGCCGCCTCCGTATTCCATCTCAACGACGACCGGTTGCGGCGTGTCTATCTTGCTGCCAATGCCTGGCACCGCAACATTACCGTCGATGACAACCGGATCACTGCCGGCCGTCCAGACCGTGATATAGGTACCTCCGGCTAGCGCGCATACCCCCGGTTCCATGTTCATCGTTACGAGCGCTGCAGCGATCGCGCAGTCGACGGCATTACCGCCAGCCTGCGCGGTTTCCAGCGCGGCGTCTGCCGCTATCTGCGAGCTGGTTGCCGTTGCGACTCGTGTCATCGGAATCGGGATCGGCAGATTCAGAAATGAATCACGGTGCGAATACTCTTGCCTTCGTGCATAAGGTCGAATGCCTTGTTGATGTCTTCAAGCGGCATCGTATGAGTGATGAACTCATCCACCTTGATTTCACCATCGAGGTATTGATCGACCATGCCCGGTAGCTGCGTGCGACCGCGGGTACCACCAAACGCCGTGCCACGCCACACGCGGCCCGTGACAAGCTGGAACGGCCGGGTCGAAATTTCCTGGCCGGCGCCGGCGACCCCGACAATAACCGACTCTCCCCAGCCTTTGTGACAACATTCGAGTGCAGCACGCATAAGGCCTACGTTGCCAACGCATTCGAATGAGTAGTCAACACCACCGCCGGTCATGTCAACTATGACCTCTTGAATTGGTGCATCGTGCTTCTTTGGATTCACGGTGTCAGTAGCACCCATTTGCCGCGCAAGTTCGAACTTGCTGTCATTAATGTCGACCGCAATGATGCGGCTGGCTTTGGCCATCACTGCTCCCTGGATCGCGCTCAAGCCGACACCACCAAGACCGAAAACTGCGACAGTGGCGCCTGCTTCTACTTTTGCAGTGTTCAACACGGCGCCGATGCCGGTCGTGATTCCGCAACCGAGCAAACAGACTTTCTCAAGCGGCGCCCGCCGGCTGATTTTGGCGATCGCGATTTCAGGTAGCACGGTGTACTCGCTGAACGTGGAGGTGCCCATATAATGAAAGACGGTCTTGCCATCGAGCGAAAAACGCGACGTGCCGTCGGGCATGAGTCCCTTTCCCTGCGTTACACGAATCGCCTGGCACAGGTTGGTCTTCCCTGACGTGCAAAATGCGCAGGTTCCGCATTCCGGGGTATACAAGGGGATTACCTGATCACCGGGCTTTACGCTCGTAACGCCGGCGCCAATCTCCTCTACGATCGCGCCACCTTCATGCCCAAGGACGGCTGGAAAAATGCCTTCCGGGTCCTCGCCCGACAACGTGAATGCATCGGTGTGGCACACTCCGGACGCAATGTTCCTGACAAGTACTTCACCGGGCAGCGGACCCTGAAGGTCAAGCATCTCGATTTGTAGTGGTTTGCCGGCCTCCCAAGCGACCGCTGCGCGCGTTTTCATTGTCCGTGCTCCACTCGTCAAAAAAGTTGATTCGATTCGCTGGCAGATACTCGCATGATTGGCGATTTGTCGGTAGCGCAATCAGTTGCAGGCATTGTTCAGCCGGCGTTCACAAAAAACTCGCTGCTTCGCATCGTCGGTTAAGTCGTGGTTCATCCATGTCGCGCTAGTTTGCATCATGCGTTAACCGAAAAGGAGAACAGCGCCATGCGACATTACAAAGCAGTTTGCCTGCCAGCCATATTGGGCGCGGCACTCATGATGACGCCGCTGCCCGAGGCGGCGGCTCATGACATCGCGACCAGGATTTATCACGGACACCCTGCCTCATACATCGACTACCGACGAGCCGCGCTGCCACGCTGGTTGCGTCAGCATAAAGATTTTATGCGCTGGTATCGTCTCAATCACGCATATCTTGCCGTTGACCTCGGCTGGCATCGCCAGTATCGGCGTTACCAGCAGGATCGCTTCTACCACCGGCGCGCGAAACTCAGAAAAACTGCGAGATACAAGCAGCGGCGTTATTACAAGAGGAAGCGCCAGCAAAAGCGTTACTATCGGGACTAATTAAGTTCGTTACAAATGCTACTGATTCGCCCGGGCCCATAGCGGCCCGGTTTTTTGTGCCAGAATTTTTGTTTGAATCTTCTGTTACGGGCAGAACTGCGGTAAAACCTTCGGCTACCCCTGATTTTGGATTGACCAAGCATGACGCTCGACCAACTACGCGCCGAACTATCTGCCATCGACCAACAGCTGATCGAGCTGGTAGCGCAGCGCCAGCAGGTTGTAGGCAAGATAGGCAAGAGCAAGTTGACCACGGGCCGAGCGACGCGCGACTATGAACGCGAAAAAGAGGTGCTGAATCTCGCCCGTGAACATGCCAGCGCGATGTCGGTCAATCCCGATCTGGCCGAGTCGATCATGCGGTCACTGATTCGTTCGTCCCTGGCAAGTCAGGAGCGCGAGCGCGTCGCGGCTGAGGGCAAGGGAGACGGTCGACGTGTTCTGATCATTGGTGGTGCGGGTAAAATGGGCGGCTGGTTCGTCGATTTTTTTTCATCCCAGGGATTCGTTACGGTTGTCGCCGACGCCGCCATCGAAGACGGAGATCAGAGATTTAGCGATTGGCACGATGCCGGTCTCGATTTTGACGTCATCGTCGTTGCAACCCCATTGGCGACTTCCGGAGTGCTCTTGCTGGAACTCGCCGAGCTTGCGCCACGCGCGTTAATTTTTGATATCGGCTCCCTGAAGTCGCCGCTTCGCAAGGGTTTGTATGCTCTGCGGGATGCTGGCTGCAAAGTGACTTCTCTGCACCCGATGTTTGGCCCGGACACCGATTTGCTGTCAGGGCGTCACCTGATTTTCGTCGACGTAGGGTGCGCCGCCGCGACAGCCAGCGCGCGGGAAATGTTTGCAGCGACGATGGTTGAACAGCTCGAAATGAATCTCGACGACCATGACCGGTTGATTGCTTACGTCCTTGGTTTGTCGCACGCTCTGAACATTGCGTTTTTTACCGCGCTCGCGGAGAGTGGTGAAGCGGCGCCGCAACTCGCCAAACTGTCGTCTACCACTTTTGATTCGCAGCTGCTTGTTGCAACTGCAGTCGCGGACGAGAATCCTTATCTGTACTTTGAGATTCAGAACTTGAATCAGTTTGGCCTGGGTCCGCTCGATGCATTGTGCGAGTCTACGAACCGAATTCGACGGCTGGTCGCTGACGGTGATCAGGAAGGATTCGTTAAATTGATGAGCGCAGGTCGCGAATATCTCGCGACGCGAGTCTAGAGCGCAGCCAGCGGGCAAGGGGAGAAGCAAAAAGTGTCGGCCAATACGCAGTCACAAAGGGACATAGCAGACGAATTACGCGAAGCGCAGCGCGAGCTGCAGCGGCTGACACGCGAAGTTGATCGCAATTCAAGAAAGCTGAAGGTTACGCAAGAGCGCGAGCTGAAAATGCTCAAGGCTGAAGATATTGCCGCGTTGCTGCGTGTCGTATTGAACGACCTCAAATCGAGCTACGCATTGGATTCGGTCAGCGTCGTGATTTGTGACCCGAACCACGACTTGCGTCACCTGTTGTTAGCGGGCGGCCATACAGTCGATGATTTTTCCGGGCTTCGCTTCGTCGATTCGTTGACCGGCCTCGCACCACAGTACATTGCTTTGCGTAAACCCTGGCTTGGGCAATTTTCGGCCGCCGATCACTCGCTGATTCTGCCGCAAGGCGGCACCATCCGGTCCATCGCAGTTTTGCCGCTGCGCCACAAAGGCAAGCTGCTCGGCAGCATAAATTTTGGCAGTAACGATGAGAGCCGTTTCACTTCGTTGCACGCGACCGATTTCTTTGCGCACTTTAGTGTCATCGCTTCGTTCGCGCTCGAAAACGTTGTTAACCGAGCGAGGCTCTTGCGCAGCGGCCAAACTGACTTCCTGACGGGCTGGCACAACCGGCGCTACCTGCAATTCCGCCTGAAAGAGGAGCTGGCACGCGCAAGTCGCGAGGGTTCAACGCTCGTGTGCCTGATGCTGGATATCGATCACTTCAAACGCATCAATGACACGTACGGGCACGCCGCCGGCGATGAAGTGCTGCGTGAGATTGCTCACCGAGTGGAAACACAGGTTCGTGCGAGCGATGTCGCCGCGCGCTACGGTGGCGAGGAGTTCGTCGTCTTGTTGCCGGCAACCGACAGCAAATCGGCGCAGGCGTTAGCGGAACGCATTCGCACGGCGATATCGGCAACCCCGATTGCGGTCAATGACGACGTTGCTGAGACCATCACTGCGTCGATTGGCATTGCAAGCTGCGCTGCGCCGACCAAGGGCGACGATCTCAAGACGCTGGGCGAGTCTTTGCTGGCGCGCGCAGACGTTGCGCTTTATCAGGCCAAATCGGCCGGTCGTAACCGCGTTGAGGTGGGCTGATACTGCCTGAAATTGCCTGTAGCGCAGGCCCCCGGCCGTATGTGATAATGAGAAGCATTATCATTAACCGGGAATTTCTTGTCGCCATGGCCACGTCAAAATTCACGCTAAGACTCCGCAGCCTGGCGCTGCTGGCGGTCGCAATGTTCACCGCCTGTTCAAACGAAACGCCGACCGCGGAGCAACCGGCGTTGACCCCGCCAGAGACGGTCGTTGTTTATTCCGCGCGCGCTGAACAACTCATTAAGCCCCTGTTCGATGCCTACACGGCGCGGACTGGTGTCACGGTGCAGTACACGACGGACAGCGAGCAGCCGCTCATTCAAAAACTGCTGGCCGAGGGCCAGACGACACCGGCAGACCTGTTACTGACCGTAGACGCGGGTAACCTCTGGTACGCGGCTGAGGAGGGCGTGCTGCGACCCGTACAGGCAACAACTCTCGAAAACAATATTCCGGCGCATCTTCGCGATCCAGAGAAGCAGTGGTTCGCGCTGTCCGTCCGGGCGCGCACGATTGTGTACGACACGCGCGAAGTCAGTCCAACTGAACTTAACGACTATGCGGATCTTGCGGATGAAAAATGGCGCGGCAAATTATGCCTGCGGACCTCGGCAAAGGTTTACAACCAGTCGTTGGTTGCAATGCTGATCGCCCAATTTGGTGAGCCACGGGCCGAAGAAATCGTGCGGGGCTGGGTCGCAAACCTTGCAACGGACGTCTTTCCGAATGACACGAAGTTAATTGAGGCCATTGCGGCCGGACAATGCGAAGTGGGTATTGTTAACACTTATTACTTCGGACGGTTGCAAAGGGAGAATCCTGATATCCCGGTTGCGATTTTCTGGCCGGCCGCCAGCACAGGCGGCGTGCACGTCAACGTGTCCGGTGCAGGTGTGACACGACACTCCAGCAACCCGGACGGTGCGCTTGCCTTGCTGGAATGGATGTCGACGGAGGAGGCACAGCGCTTGCTGGGCGGCGAGAATCTCGAATACCCCGCTAACCCTTCTGTCGCCGCGGATTCGATGGTGCTTGGCTGGGGTAGCTTCGAGGCGAGTCCCATGAACGTTGCTGCGGCAGGTGAGAATCAGGCGGCTGCGGTCCGACTGATGGATCGCGCCGGCTATCGCTAGTCGTTAGCGGCGAGAGGCGAAAATATGGCTGACACCGGCGTTCTTTCCGCGCGTTTGTCGCGCGCGCCGGCCAGGAAGAACGGCTACGCCCGACACCGCGGTTTTGGGTTGGCGATCGGGCTCATTGCGCTGGTGGCGACGGCGCCGTTGCTCGTTGCTGCATTGTCATTATTTTCAGACACCGGCGATATTTGGCAGCACCTACTGCGTTACGTGCTGCCCGAAGCTTTCGCGAATACGCTGCTGCTGGTTTGCGGGGTTGCCGTTATTGCTGCAATTCTGGGGGTGTCCCTCGCGTGGTTTGTGGCTGTTTGCGAATTTCCCGGACGCAGTTTCTTCAGTTTCGCGCTGCTGTTACCCATGGCGATGCCGGGCTACGTACTCGGGTTTGCGCTCGCCGCCATTTTTGAATACACCGGTCCCTTACAGACAGGGTGGCGCTCGCTCTTTGGCATGCATGTCGGCTTTCCGGACGTGGGCGCGGCCGGAGCCTCGATCCTCACGCTTAGCCTGGTGCTTTATCCCTATGTCTACCTGATTACGCGACAAGGATTTAAAACGCAGGGTGTGCGCGGCATTGAGGTTGCGCAGAGTTGTGGATTGCGGCCGACAAAGGGCTTTTTCGCCGTGTCATTGCCTATGGCTCGCCCCTGGATCGTTGCCGGCGTCAGCCTTGTAATTATGGAATGTCTCGCTGACTTTGGAACGGTGCAGCTCTTCAACTACACGACGTTTACAACGGCGATTTACCGAGCATGGTACGGCTTGTTTTCGCTGCAATCGGCTCTGCAACTGTCCCTCGTACTGGTACTTCTGGTGCTCGGAGCCCTTATGCTCGAAAAACGTGCGCGCGGTAATTCCCGGTTCACAGCGACCTCTCATGAAAGCCTTACGCGTTTGCGGCTCGGGCGACACAGTCGCTGGGCGGTTACTGTCTATTGCAGCGTCATACTGCTCATCGCATTCGTACTCCCGGCAGCGATGATCCTGAAATGGAGTGTGAGCTCATTCATTGTCGAGTTTGACCAGCGCTACTGGTCACTGGCAGCAAACTCGCTGATGCTCGCCACGCTTGCCGCCGTTTTGGTTTGTGCTATCGCGCTACTGCTGGCGTTTGCGGTGCGTTATTCACCCGGAAAAATAAATAGCGGCCTGGCGCGGCTTGCCACGCTGGGCTACGCAATACCCGGCACCGTGCTTGCCGTTGGCTTCTTCGTCCCGGTTGCAGCGCTCAGCCGCTGGATAAATGCATCGGGGCTGTTCGGCCCCGGCACTATCATCGCTTTGCAAAGTGGCCTGGCCGTCGTGTTGTTGGCCTATCTTGCGCGCTTCATGGCCGTGGCGCATGGCCCCATCGACAGTGCCCTCTTGCGCATCGGTCCAAGCGTGGAAGATGCAGCTCGTGGCATGGGTGTGGGTGGATTAAAATTGCTGCATCGCGTACATCTTCCCATCCTGAAGCCTGCGATCGTAACCGCTATGCTGCTGGTGTTTGTGGATGTAATGAAAGAATTACCTATCACCTTGATGACCCGCCCGTTTGGCTGGGACACCCTGGCCGTCAAGGTGTTTCAGCTCACGACAGAAGGCCAGTGGGAACGCGCTGCATTGCCGGCATTGGCGATCGTCCTGGCGGGTCTGTTGCCGGTCGCACTGTTGAACAGGCGCAATGACTGATGCTGACCCTGGAAAATGTCAGTCATCGCTACGATGAAACGCCCGTACTGCACGATGTTTCGTTAGAGCTGGATGACGGCCACATTGGCTGTATTTTGGGCCCCAGTGGCTGCGGCAAGACCACGCTGTTGCGATGCATTGCCGGTTTCGAGAGGGTCGAGAGCGGTGAGATCCACGCAGGTTCGACCGTCCTCAGTTCAACTTCTACGCACATTGCGCCCGAGGAGCGTCGTATTGGTATGGTCTTCCAGGACTATGCATTGCTGCCGCACCTGACTGCCCTCAAGAATGTTGTGTTTGCGCTGCATCGTGAACCCGCCGCAAACGCGGAAGCCACCGCTGCCGATTTTCTCGACCGTGTGGGTCTTGGAAAGTTAACAGGTCGATATCCACACGAACTGTCCGGCGGTCAACAGCAGCGAGTGGCATTGGCGCGTGCGCTCGCACCCCGCCCGCAGTTGCTGCTAATGGACGAGCCTTTCTCCAATCTCGATATCGGCCTGCGTGCAAAGCTCGGCAGCGAGGTGCGCGAGTTACTGCGCGAACTCAACACGACCGCATTGGTTGCCATGCATGATCACCAGGATGCGTTTGCCCTGGCCGACGATGCGGGCGTTTTGCGACGCGGCAAGCTCCTGCAATGGGACACCGCCTACCAGCTATATCATCGTCCGGCAGATAGATTTGTCGCGGACTTTGTCGGCCGAGGCGTATGGCTCGAAGGACAGGTGCAGGATGACAATTCCGTTACGACAAAAGTTGGTACGATTTCCGGGCGCATGAAAGACAAGTTGCCGGCGGGAACGCGTGTCGACGTGTTGTTTCGCCCTGACGATGTTGTGCACGATGACGATAGCCCGATGCAAGCAACGGTGCTTGCCAAGCAATTTAAAGGTTCGGAGTTTCTCTACGAGCTATGCACCGAGAGCGGCGTGAAACTACTTTCCTCAGTGCCGAGTCACCATGACCACCCCATCGGCGAGCCTATCGGAATCTGCCTGGAAACCGATCACCTCGTCGTGTTCCGACGCGACTAGATACGCGCTACTCGCGGCGGGCGCTGCGGCTCATCAGGTAAAGAAACACCGGCACACCGATAGCCGCCGTCAATGCGCCCACCGGCAACTGGCGCGGCGGCAAGGCGCTGCGCGCCAGCGTGTCGGCGATCAAGAGCAAAGTCCCACCGCAGATAACGGACATCGGTATCACTACGCGGTGGTCGCTGCCGGCTATTAACCGCACCAGGTGTGGTACGACCAGGCCGACAAAACCAATAACACCCACGGCCGTAACCGATACGGCTGTGGCTAACGCGGTAACCGCGAAAATGACCAGCCGAAACGAAGCGACACGTAGCCCCAGAATTGAGGCCTCCAGCTCGCCACGCGAAAGTATATTCAGATGCCGTGCCGCCAGCGTCGTGCTGGCAGTAATAATTGCCAGCAACACCAACAGTCGACCGGGTTCGCGTGAAAAACTTAAGTCGCCCATGAGCCAGAACAACATGCCGCGTAGATGCTGGTCGGGACTGAGCGACAAAAGCAGCGTGGTTGCCGCACTAAATCCGGCGGCGAGTACCACGCCAGTCAGCAGCAGGCGCGCCGGTGTCCAGCTGCCGCTGCCCTGGGCAATGGTAAAAACCAGAAGATTGGCAGCCATGGCGCCGGCAAATGCCGCGGCGTCCACCAGCAGCACGCCAGCGCCTGAGGTAATGGCAAGCAGTGCCGCGACGGCAGCACCGCCCGACGTGCCAAGGATGTAGGGTTCTGCGAGCGGGTTGCGCAGCAACACCTGCATCAACACGCCGGCAACGGCCAGCAAGCCGCCGACAGCAAATGCCGTCAACGCCCGCGGCAACCTGAGTTCCAGTACGACGGTATGATTCGACGATGAGCCGTCACCAAGCAACGTTGCCAGCACTTCGGCAGCGCCAATCTCTGCGCTGCCGGACGTCAATGCTGCCGCAAACGCCAGCAAAGACACCAAAACCAGGCCAAGATAGAGTCCGGTACGTTTCAGCGGCACTGAGTTTTAACCTGCAACGTGATGGTCATTGGCACAGAGTCTACTGCGCGACCCGGAGCCAAAGGCTAATCAATGGTGTAAGTTCATACAAGGTGATTGCAGCAAGCCCGCACGGATGCTTTATAGTGTGCTGCGAGACGGGAAACAATGATTCGGCCATGAGCAGCGACCTCATCGATTCGGAAGGCTACCGCGCCAATGTCGGCATTGTCATCGCAAACGACGCAGGCAAGTTGCTGTTAGCAGGGCGTGTCGGCAGCAAGGGGTGGCAGTTTCCGCAGGGCGGAATAGTCGAAGCAGAGAGTGCTGAAGAGGCGATGTACCGTGAGCTGCAGGAGGAAGTGGGACTGGAGCCAAGTGACGTGGTGGTACTCGCTGCAACTTCCGACTGGTTGCGCTACCGGCTACCAAAAAAATACCTGCGCCGCGGCAGCAAACCACTTTGCATTGGTCAGAAACAGCGGTGGTTCCTGCTACGACTCAAATGCTCTGACGATCGATTGCGTTTCGATCGCTGTGATACACCGGAGTTTGACCGGTGGCGGTGGGTCGACTTTTGGAAGCCCGTCAATGAAGTTATCTATTTCAAGCGCCGTGTTTATGCACAGGCGCTTCACGAGCTCGGGCCTCACTTGCACCCGGACGGGGTTCCTCCACGACCGCGATGGTGGCCGCAAAGGTGGCGCACCGCGTTCGATAAGGACATTGCGCGCGGGGAAAAGCGGGACACCGACAAGTAGCTACAGCGGCTTGATGACGGCCAGGCCGACGATCCCCAATAAGAAAATTACCGGGATCTCGTTAAACCAGCGTAGCCACCGGGTGCTTGTAGGACGATCGTCATTGGCGAGGCGCGTTATCCAATGGCGACAGCGTAGGTGGTAGACAATGAGTCCGGCCAGCAGCAGGAGTTTTAGCCGGAACCAGTAGAAGTCCAGCAAACTGCTGTTCAGCCATAGCATTAGCAGGCCGAAGAGTATGGTCGTAACAGCGCCGAGCGTCATGATTGCGTACAGTCGCCGCTCCATGACCTGAAAACGATCCAGACTGGGCTGATCATTTGCCTCGCAGTGGTATATGAAGAGGCGCGGCAGGTAAAACAGGCCGGCGAACCACGTCACCATAAAGGCGACGTGAATGGCCTTCAGGTACGGGTACCACTGGATCAGTCGCACGAGCTGTTATTCCGCGGATAACTGGTGATTTTCCCGATATTTCTCATAGTTGCCGTACCTGGTGATAGTCGATATTTCGCCCAAATCCGTGAAGTAACGCACTTCTGTTTGCCAGGGCCACCGCGTAACATAACGCTTCTGTCTCCCGAGCTTTGTACCCGTGGCCAAACGATCTACAGCAAATATCAGTGGCACCCCGGCCTGGCTGGTCTGGTCAGGCATAGGTCTCGGTATTCTGCTGGTTCTTTATCTTACCTTCGAGTTCGGGCGGATTCAGGCCGGTTACAGCATGACCGATGCAATGCATGAGCGTGATGCCCTTTCACAACAGATAGCGGCGCTCGAGACGACCATCGAGGCACAAAAAGAGCAGATAGCGTTGTTGCAGACGCACCGGGACATCGACAAGGCGGCCTATCGAGACGTCGAGGCGAGCCTTGGCAAATTGCAGCGAAAGATCCAGGAGCAGCGCGAAGCCATCGCATTCTATCGCGGCATAATTTCGCCGGCCGATGGAGGAAGGGGTTTACGCGTCCAGGATCTAAAACTTGCGAAAGGTTCAGAGGAAGGTCGTTACAGTCTGCGGTTGGTGTTGGTACAGGTCAAGCAACATGACCGCAGCGTCAAGGGTGAGGTTGATGTTACTTTCGACGGTGAACAGGACGGGGTCGCCAAAACCTATACGTTGGCCGAGTTGATGCCGGCGAGTGAAAACAGTAAATGGCCGTTCTCGTTTCGCTATTTTCAAAATTTTGATCGTGATCTGTTGTTGCCAACCGGCTTTCAACCTGAGCGCATCAACATCGAGGTCAAGTCACGCACAAAATCCGTGGCGAGCCTCAAGCAAAGTTTTCCATGGGAATCGAGCCGTAGCTAAGGAGTATTAATGTTTGGTCGTAAGAAAAGACATCTCTTCGTCGTTGACACGCTGGTCGGGAACAACTCCCGTGTAAACGGCGACCTGAACTTTACTGGTGGTTGTCACGTCGACGGCACGGTCAAAGGCAACGTTTCAGCAGACCCTGATACTGAATCTGAACTGATAGTGACAGAAGACGGGACCGTTGAAGGGAATGTCCACGTACCTTACGTAGTGTTAAACGGCATCGTTCGGGGCGACGTCTCGGCCGGTCAACGGGTGGAACTCGGCCCGACAGCCCGTGTCATTGGTAATGTATATTACAACTTGATCGAGATGGCGATCGGCGCGGAAATCAACGGCAAGTTGGTACATCAGCCCGAAGGGCACGTGCCGCTACTCGAGCAGACACAGCATTTACAGCCAGCGACCGCCGACGCCACAGGGAATTCCTGAGCACGGCCGTCGCAAGCAGAGTATAAAGTTAATATGACAAGCGAAAATACAGTAAGCAGTTCGATGCCACCGCCCCCCATCGTATTTACCGATGCGGCAGCCGACAAAGTGAGTGAGCTCATCAAGGATGAAGATAATCCCGGGCTTAAGCTGCGCGTGTTTGTTTCAGGTGGCGGTTGTTCCGGCTTTCAGTATGGATTCACCTTCGACGAGAAATTCGAAGAAGGTGACAGTGCCGTCGAAAATCGAGGCGTTACGCTGCTCGTCGATCCGATGAGCGTGCAGTACCTGATGGGTGCCGAAATCGATTATAAGGAAGACTTGCAGGGCGCGCAGTTCGTCATTCGCAATCCCAATGCAGAAACGACCTGTGGTTGCGGCCAGTCATTCAATGTCTAGGACTCCCTAGCCAACCATCCCAAAAGCAGGACCCCGCAATAAGCGCCGTCGACGAAAAAACGTATGCACCGGAATCGGCGGACTCGACAGCCGCTGAAGTCATTGCGGCGGTCGATCTGGGCTCCAATAGTTTCCACATGATTGTCGGCGAGTTGCGCCACGGGCAACTCGTAATCATTGATCGATTGCGTGAGACCGTCCGTCTTTCTGAAGGCCTGGAGGCAACGGGAGGACTGACGGAGGCCGCCTGTGCCCGTGCACTGCAATGCCTGTCTCGTTTTGGAGAGCGCCTCCGCGATATGCGCGCGTCCAACGTGCGGGCGGCGGGTACCAGCACGCTGCGACGAGCGAGCGACAGCGTTTCCTTCCGCGAGCGCGCCGAGACGTCGTTGGGCCACCCCATCGAAGTGATCTCCGGTATCGAAGAGGCGCGTTTGATTTACACGGGCGTATTGCACAGCCTGCCACCGCATGACGGGCACAGGCTTGTTCTGGACATCGGTGGCGGCAGTACCGAACTCATTCTCGGCAAAGGTAACCAGACCCTGCGGCTGGAAAGTCTGCACTTGGGCTGCGTGGCCATAACCGAGCGCTTCTTTCCGGACGGTAAGCTGACGCGGGACGCGTTTGATCGGGCGCGAATTGCCGCACGGCTTGAATTGCGGCCTGTTAAAGCGTTTTTTCGTGAATATCCGAAGGTTCAGGCAATAGGAACATCAGGCACGATCAACTCAACAGAACAGGTTGGACGCGCCACCGGTATCGTCGAGGTTGCGGGCTTGACCCCCGCCGCCGTAGAGGCGCTTATTTCCAAAATTATCGAGCTTGGCAGCATTAGTGCGCTGTCGTTGCCCGGCTTGTCTGAGCGCAGGGCCCAGGTTTGGCCGGGAGGTCTCACTATACTTGCGGAGCTTCTCCACGCACTTCGCATTCCCCACCTGCAGATTTCTGACGGCGCTTTGCGCGAGGGCCTGCTGTACGAAATGATCGGGCGCCGCAAGCGGGAAGACGCGCGACAGCTCTCCGTTCGCGCTATGGCCAGTCGCTATCATGTCGACGAGTTGCAGGCCGAGCGCGTGGCGAAAACCGCGGCCAATCTTTTGGCGCAATGCGCTGCTGATTGGGGGCTGCAATCGGAGCTATCGGCAAACATGCTTGACTGGGCCGCTCGCCTGCATGAGATCGGCCTCGATATTTCACACGACGGCTATCAAAGGCACGGCGCCTACATCGCGGCAAACGCTGACATGCCGGGCTTCCCGTGGACCGAGCAGGCGACGCTCGCCTACCTTATTGCGAGTCAGCGCCGACAATTTCGACAGCGCGATAATGAAAAACTACCGACGGCGTGGCAGCTCAGCGCGCAGCGCTTGGCTGTACTCTTACGTCTCGCGGTGTTGCTTAATCGCAGCCGCAGTTCTGAGTTGCTGCCCGATATTCAATTGAAGGCAAACAATCACACCTTGCTGCTGACGTTCCCCGCCCAATGGATCGACGACAACCCGTTAACCCTGGCGGATTTGCAGCGGGAGTTCGACTATCTGAAGTCGGCCGGCGTTACGCTGACGGTCGCCAGGCAGACCTGACCGCTCAAGGTCCCGGGGCGGCGGGGCGACCCGCGTAAATGCCGCCAAGAATCGCGGCTTCGCGAGCCCCGGTGACATCGGGCAGATTGCCGGTTTGGTTGGCCAGGCGACACGCAGCGAGCCAGGCGAACGCCGCGGCCTCGATCCAGTCGGGCGCGACACCCAACTCTGACGTACTCTTTAGCGAGGCTGGCACCAGCGTTTCGCGCATCCTCGAAACGAGGTAAGAATTGCGAGCGCCGCCGCCGCACAACCACACTTCGTTCGTTTCCGGCGCATGCCTTGAGATAGCAGCGGCAACTGACTGAACCGTTAGTTCGCACAGAGTGGCCTGCACGTCAGCGGCATCAATATTGCTGCCGTCGATATGCTTTGCCAGCCAGGCGAGATTGAAATACTCAAAGCCCGTGCTTTTCGGCGGTGCAGCCGCGAAATAGGCGTCGTCCAGCATGCGGCGCAGTAATGGCTTATTGATCTTGCCGCTTGCCGCCCAATGACCCTCTGCATCAAAGCTTTCGCCCAGCTGCTGCATGCACCAGGCGTCCATTAGCGTGTTACCCGGGCCGGTATCGAAGCCGAATGTTGACGACTGGCCTGCCTGTAGCACCGTGATGTTGGCAAAACCACCGAGATTCAAGACGACGCGGTGCAGGTCTGCATGCGCGAATAACCAGTGATGAAACGCCGGCGCCAGCGGCGCACCCTCTCCGCCTAACGCGATGTCGCGGCGCCGGAAATCGGCCACTGTCGTGATGCCGGTGCCCGCCGCAATAACGTTGGGATCGCCAATCTGGATCGTGAAAGGGAATTCCGAACGCGGCCGATGGCGTATCGTTTGGCCGTGGCTGCCTATCGCCGTAACAGCGGATTTCGCAATGCCGGCATCCGCCAGTAGCTCTACGGTTGCCGCTGTGAACGCGTCCGCGACCTGGCGATCGAGGCGGCCGAATTCATCGAGGCCGCATTGGGCCGGATTGCGGCTTGCTTGATGCAGCGCCTCTCTAAGGCTTTTCTCATAGGGTGTTGTGTAAGCCGCCACGACAGAACAACTCTTTGCCGTCAGCGCCACAAGTGCGGCGTCCACGCCGTCCATACTCGTGCCGGACATCAGCCCCACATAAAGTCGCTGATCGGACGCGGACTGCGGCAAAAAGCTTACTCGGCGGACGACGACGCAATCTGGGTGCGCTTGTAGCGATTCAGCTCGTCGAGAATGGGTTGCGCCGATGCCAGAAACTCTTCGCGATACTCGCTGCTGATCGGCTGCGCCTGCGGCAGAGCAACCGTGCGTGGATTGCGATGTGCGCCGTTCAGGCGGTATTCGTAATGCAAATGCGCGGCCGTAGCGAGCCCGGTGCTGCCGACAAAGCCAATCGTTTGCCCTTGCTTAACTCTTCGTCCAACGCGCGCTTTTTTGGCGAACGACGACATGTGTGCGTACAGGGTCGTAATATTGCCGCCATGCTGGAGGATGATCGCGTTGCCATAGCCACCTTTACGTCCGCGAAAAATGACCTTGCCATCGCCTGCTGCCTTTATCGGGGTACCGCGCGGTGCCGCGTAATCGACGCCCCTGTGAGCGCGAATAGTGTTGAGTACAGGGTGCCTGCGCCGCGGATTAAAATTCGAACTGATTCGAGTGAAATCTACCGGCGCACGAATAAACGCTTTGCGGACGCTGCGGCCCTCTGGCGTGAAGTAATCTGATTTGCCATCCCGATCGATAAAACGGACGGCGTGGTTAGACCTGCCCGCGTTGTTGAATTCGGCAGCAACAATTTCCCCGGTCGATACAAATTTTCCGTCCTGCCAGATTTCCTCGTAGAGAATGTGGTAGTCATCGCCCGTGCGAATATCGAGAACGAAATCGACATCCCACGCAAAGATACCTGCAAGGTTCATTATCACGTTGTCGGACAGACCGGCGGCCACCGCACTCTCAAACAAAGACGTTTCGATCCGGCCATAGGCGTGATTGCGACGAATCTCGATTGGCCGTTCGATCAACGTCGTGGTGAATCGATCGGTGTCGCGAGATATGTGCAATGCCTGGGTGAGACTCAATTCACGATAGAGGCTCATCAAGCGGCCATCGTCATGTTGAATTTCAAAAGTATCGCCGGGGCGCAGCATCGTCAGATGATCTTTCGCCTCCGGCAGGCGCACGATCCGAGCAAGATCCTGCAGGCTAACTTTATTTTTTCTGAAAACTCGTTCGAGTGTGTCGCCGCGACGCACTGTGTGGTCGAACACATCGTATTGTGGCAGAGACAACGGCGGGTGAAACATCGGATCAACGAAGACGGCATTCACAGTAGCGGATTGAATCTTGGGGACGGCAGGCAACAAAGTGGCCGTGGTAACGACAGCTTCGCTTTCAGCGGTAACAACAGCTTCGCTTTCCGTTGAAGATTCCGCAATCGTGAGCAGCGATTCGACCTGCATAGCTTCGTCATGAGCCATGTCCGCTTGCGCTGTTTCGCCTGCTTCAATGTCTGCGTCGTTGAGTTGGTTTTTGCCATCTGCGCCGCTCATCATCAACACACCGCTTACCGCAAGTAACGGCAGACCGAGCCCCACGGTGAACCAGTGCCACGCCTTGATTTTCGCAGGCGATGACGCAGCGATCGATTTGTAATCGTGAAGTAACGGGCTCACCGGTCTTCGCACGGTGTTGTCTCCCCCGAGGGTGTCGATGCCGCTACTGTACAGCGACGTCCAGGGCCCGTCAAAGAAAAAGCTCTCAAAATCATTACCTTAATTTCGTTTCATCAAGCGGCTTCTGATTTAGGCGGCCCCGGTT
>JABDKF010000287.1 GCA_013003155.1 Woeseia sp.
TTGTCGTACCGCTAATGGTCGAATCCCCTTTGCAGGGCTTTGTCGACCGAATTGTCGTTGTCGATTGCGACGAAAATGCCCAGATACGGCGCCTGATGGCCCGTGATGCCGAGTCGGAAGGCCAGGCGCGGCGCATCCTTGCGGCCCAGTCGAGCCGCGAACAACGCCTCGGGATTGCCGACGATATCGTACGCAATGACGGCGAACTAACGGCGACGCTCGAGCAGGTCGAAAAGCTGCATAGAAACTACCTGGCGCTGGCCCGCCGTCGCGGCGAGCAGGCGGCTGACGACAGCCGTTGAGGCACTGTCGCCAACTGACGACAGGCCGAAACCGGGGATTTGCTCAAGAAGCACGCAAAGCGCAGAATATGCCGATGGCGAAACCCGCGGGAAACATTCTGGCAGAGACAGCACCCGGGCGGGCTTTCTACGAACAGCCATTGAGCGAACGCATGCGCACGTTCATGCGGCTCGAGTTCCTCTACCAGCAGATACTTTACAACTGCGAGCAGGACTCCGACTGGGGCACCCGCGCGACGATATCGACGCTGCTCGAGGTCCTCGCGATACTGGCCCGAGGCGATCTTCGATCCGAGGTCCACAAGGAGCTGGATCACCAGGTCGCGGCCCTGCAGCGTTTCCAGAGCCAGCCGGGTGTCGACAAGCGCCGGCTCGACTCGCTGGTGCAGAACCTGTCCGATAGCCGCAACCAGCTGTCGAGCATCGGCTCAAGTTTCCTGCAGACGCTCAAAGACAGCGAATTCCTTAGCGCCATCAAGCACCGCAGCGCAATCCCGGGTGGTACCTGCGAATTCGATCTCCCGGAGTACAGCCACTGGTTGCGGCAACCTTACGAGCGTCGGCAGCACGATCTCGAGCGCTGGCTCGACGACATCCGCCCGCTGTGCGATGCCGTTGTGGAGGTGTTGTGGCTTATCCGCGAGAGCGCGCAGCCGAGCAATCGACATGCCGTCAACGGCATGTACCAGCACAACATGCAGAAAGATTCGAGCTGCCGGCTCATTCGCGTCAGCCTCGCCGACAACGCGAACCTGTTTCCGGAAATCAGCGGCAGCCAGCACCGGTTTACCGTGCGTTTCCTGGAGTGGTCGACGATCGACCGGCGCGCCGTGCAGACGGGCCACGACGTGCACTTTCAGTTGTCAATCTGTTAACTGCGTCAAGTCCCGGGCATCGTTGCCGACGCGCCACCGTGGTACGATAATCGCTTGATTTTCAGGAGATTGTCTTGACCATCCTGGTGACCGGCGGCGCGGGATTCATCGGCGCGAACTTCATACTCGAATGGTTTCAGCACGTTGACGAAACGGTCGTCAACGTTGACAAACTGACGTATGCCGGCAACCGGGGCAGCCTCGCTTCGCTGCGCGCCGCGGCAAATTTCATGGAGACAATCGAAGAACGGCAGGGCCTGAAGGTCCGTTGCCCCGAGGAAATCGCGTACCGTATGGGCTTCATATCCGCAGCCGAGCTGGAAGCGATTGCTGCGCCGATCAAGCACGGAAATTATGGCGCCTACCTGATGGATATTCTCGAACATGGCTGAAGCGGATGCGAGAGAAAACTTCATCGTTTTCGGCGCGCCCGACATTCAGCAGGCCGAAATCGACGAGGTCGTCGGCAGCCTGAAGACCGGCTGGCTCGGCACGGGCCCGAAGGTGCACAGGTTCGAGGCCGATTTCGCGGCGTACAAGGGCGTTGACCCGGGTCTGGCCGCCGCCCTGAATTCCTGCACCGCAGCGCTGCACGTCAGCATTCTCGCGGCCGGCATCGAAGCTGGCGATGAAGTCATCACCACGGCAATGACGTTCTGCGCGACGGCAAACGCCATTATTCATGCCGGGGCCACTCCGGTGCCTGTCGACATCGACCCGGTGACGCTGAACCTGGACCCGGCAAAGATCGAGGAGCGGATCACCGACAAGACGCGCGCGATCCTGCCCGTGCATTTCGCCGGGCGGCCCTGTGATATGGACGCGATCCTCGACATTGCGAGCAGGCATGGGCTCAAGGTCATCGAAGACTGCGCGCATGCGATCGAAACCGAGTATCACGGGCAAAAGGCGGGAACATTCGGTGATTTTGGCTGCTTCAGCTTTTACGTCACGAAAAATGTTGCTACCGGTGAAGGCGGCATGGTCATCGCGAAGTCGACGGAGACGATTGACCGGATAAAGATACTCTCGCTTCACGGCATGTCTCGCGATGCCTGGCACCGTTTCAGTGATAGCGGTTACAAGCATTACCAGGTTGTCGAACCGGGCTTCAAGTACAACATGATGGACCTTCAGGCTGCGATCGGGATTCACCAGCTTGCAAGAGTCGAGTCTTCATGGCTGCGCAGACGGGAAATCTGGAATCGTTATCAGTCGGCATTTTCCGGTTTGCCGATCGGTCGGCCTGCGGAACCGGATGTCGACACACGGCATGCCTTCCATCTCTACACGATCACCGTCGAGCTGGAAACGGCCGGGCTTTCGCGGGACCAGTTCTTAGAGCAAATGACGTCGGCCGGTATCGGAGTCGGTGTGCATTACCAGAGCCTCGCCCAGCATCCGTTTTATCAGCAGCGATTCGGCTGGAACTCCGCAAGTTTTCCGGTGGCCGAGAAATTCGGCAGCTCAACCGTCAGCCTGCCATTGTCGCCGAATCTGAAGGACAACGACGTCCAACGAATCGTCGATTCCGTAACTTCGATCGTCAAGGGCTAACGGATCGAAACGTACAGGATGGGCGAGCTAAAGGACAAAGCGAGTAATTATCTTGACAGTTTCGAAGGCGAGTCTGCCCTTGCTGACGTTGACAGCCGAAAACGCAAGGCAGCCAAAATTCGCGCTGTGCTGGAGGACGAAGGCGTATATGCGCATGCGAGCCCGACAATTCTCGACATCGGTTGCTCATTCGGTCATATCCTGTTGCGGCTGGTACCGCCCGGCGGTGTCGGTGTTGGCGTTGACATGGACCGGAATATCGGCGCGAACACCGACAATGTATTTTTCGTCCGTGCGGACGCCGAAAACCTGCCGTTCCGCGATCAGGCTTTTGACGTCATCGTCTGCAACCATGTCTACGAACACACCGATAACGCCGAACGCTTGCTTGCCGAGATCCGGCGCCTGCTGGCAGCCGACGGCGTCTGCTACTTTGCCGGACCGAACAAGTACGAGCCGATCGAGCCTCATTTCGGGCTACCGTTCCTCAGTTGGCTGCCGCGAAACCTCGCGGACCGATACATGAAGTTGTCCGGGAAAGGCGACCACTATGCTGAAAAACCATTGTCGCACCCACGGATCCGGCGGTTGCTGCGAGGCTTTTCCGTAGTCGAATATACCTCGCGAATCCTGCAGGATCCGCAGCGCTATGCCGCTACCGACATGTTACCCGTTCGTTCGCTAAAGCGGCGTATCGCGATTGCGATGTTTCGAGTTGCGCCCTTTTTCTTTCCCGGATTCGTATACGTGCTGCGCCGCAACGACCAGCACCGGTCATGAGCAGCGAAACCCGATTGATGGATCGAAGTTTGCTGAAGCGAATCGTGCGTTTCGTCGTATTTGCGACAGCGTTCGGTTTCCTGCTGTACTACGGACAGCGGCACTGGCAGGACGTTGCCGACGTCATTGGCGAGTTTCGTCCGTTACTTATTATTTCCGCTTTGCTGTTCGTCACCGCTTCGCTTTTCTGCAAAGCTCTGATGAACCTGACTCTGCTGCGTGAACTTCTGCACACACCCATGGATAGTGTTGCGCTGCTGCATTCTTATACACAGTCGCAGATCGTCAAGTATTTGCCGGGAAAAATCTGGGGTGTGGTATTCCAGGCATCATCATTGGAGAGCCACGTCCGGAAGAGCGACGTTTGGGTTGTCAGTATTCTGCAGATTATTATTCTGAATTCGTTTGCCGTCCTTGTCCTTATGGCGACGGTCGTGTTCATTGACTCACTAAGCTTGCTGCAGAAATTTGTCGTCATCGGTGGCGGCACTCTCGGCTTTGCACTCGCTTACTTCAATTTCGGAAGAATCCTTAAACTCGCTCGGCTCAACGCAGCGACGGTTAAAAAATATGCGGGGCTTATTGACGCGAGACTTGCCCGTAGGATTTTTCTCCTTTTGCTGCTGGACTGGGCGTTATATATCTGCATGTGGGGCGCGTTGGCGTATTCGAACCTGTCATTTTTCGAAGTGTTCGTAACCGCTGTCAACTACACAACAGCATCGATAGTTGGCTGGCTGGTCTTTTTCATTCCTAGCGGGCTCGTCGTTCGGGAGGCAGTCTTTATCGCATTCGGCCAGGTTCTTGGCGAAAATCTCGCACTGCTCGTGGTTTACAGCGTCGTCGCACGTCTACTGTTTCTCAGCGGTGACCTGCTGTTGTTTCTGATGACATCGATTTACAAGGGCTTTAATGGACGACCAAAGACAACACTGGGGTGACGCGGCGAAACATGGCGCTCTCGCCTCCGTGATCGATCCGAATGACCGACGGGGAATGAAAAACCTCTACATCTCCAATCTCCGGGACGACGTCCTGCAACGCAGGTTGCCGTCGCACAACGTCAGTCTGCTCGACTTCGGCTGTGGCAGTGGCAATCTCTCGAAGGCGCTGGCATCCCGTGATCGGCGAATCACCGGCATCGACATTACGCCGGAACTGCTCGAACTCGCTGTCGAGCAGAATGATCCGGAGACCTGCAAGTTTGTTCATTACGACGGTGGCGTAATGCCCTTTGCCGATCGGTCATTCGATTTTGCCGTGACCTACGTGGTACTCAGCCATATAGTCGACAATGAGCAGCTGCTGAGTACGCTGACCGAACTTCATCGTACACTGAAAGACCAGGGCGAAGTGCTGTTCATCGAGCAAACACGCCGGCAGACGACAACGACGCCGGATGGGATAAAAAAACAGCGCAACGTCGCCGAATACGTTGGCCTTTTCGAGCGCGCCGGTTTCGAAGTTGCCAGTGTCGAGCACGTGCGCAAAGCGAGGTTTCTGCCGCTGTATCTCATCCGCTACGGGCTTATCGGCGAGGCCATGTTTCCGCTGATGCGACGTCTTGACAGCTTGTTCGCCACGCTGTTTCCAGCACCTCGCACCAGCTACGTCGACACGCTGTTCGCGCTTAGGAAGCAGAGGCAAAGCAATGGGTAGTCGTTTCGACTGCATCATCCTCGGTGGAGGACCTGCCGGGCTTTCCGTGGCGTATCGACTGTCTCGTTACCCGGATATCGACTACATGATTCTCGAGCGTGGGCGTCTCGGGCATTCGTGGTCGACCATGCACGACAGCCTCAAGTTATTGAGCCCTATGTGGGTGAACCAGTTGCCCGGGCATCGGTTTCCGCTGTGGCGATCGTTTGCCAAGATATCCAAAAACGAATTCATAGAATACCTGGAGAGTTACGCGCAGCGTTACCGGATGCACTGGACAGGCAATGCGCCTGTGGCGCGGGTGACCCGGGATGGCGGCGAGTTCGTGGTATCGACGGGTACCGAAGAGTTCCGTTCGCGTGCCGTGGTTAACGCGACAGGCTACTACTCAGCACCACAAATGCCGAAATTCTCAGAGAATGACGGCTCGATTCCGGTCATCCATTCCGCCGACTACGAGTCGCCCGACGCGCTGGACCGAAAACTTGGACCGGGCAAGAAAAATATCCTCATAATCGGCAAGCGCGTCAGTGCAGGTCAGTTGCTGGAAGAGCTTGACGACGCCGGTTTTTCGCTCGGGATATCGGTGCGCGCCCCTATCGAAACACGCGTGGGGGGCATTCTCGGGATCATCAAGGAAAACCTGTACTTCGTTCGCGAAAAGTTACGTTTTCTGCGCAATCCCTACATCAAGCAGAATTCCCTGGCGTTGATGAACGGGGGCAAGACGGACCGCATCATCAGTTCCGGCCGACTGCAGCAGCACGGCACTATAGAACGCATCCGAAACGGCCACATCGAGTTTGCGGACGGCAGCACTGCCGCCTACGACCTGGTCATCTGCGCCACCGGATTCGTCACAGACTATCCGCACCTTGAGGGATTGCTCGAGCCGGACACGCCCTTGCTCGAGCAGCTGGACATGGGCGAGCATCGCGAAGTTCCTGGCCTGTTTTTTATCGGCGTTGACAACCTGATCAGCTTCAAGAGCCGGTATGTGCGCGGCATTGCGGATGATTCCGCCGAGGTGGGTACGCGCCTCCGACGCTACCTCTCGTCAGCGAAAGATCGAGTAGATTCGCTCCGCGGCGCGGAACAGGTGGTAAGTCGGCCGTAGCGGCGCGGTGCATGTCTTTAGGGTACGAGTAGTGCCGCCCCACTTTTCCTTGTAACGCACGAGCGACGGTTGATCCGGAGGCGACGCCATCATGTTGAAGCTCACGCAACCGGCATCACGCGCCTCATGTATCGCACGATCAAAAAGCAGATCGGACGGGCTGTCTTTTCGGAACTCGTCGTGTGTGCCGCCATGCAGATAATAAGCGACGTCGCCGTGCCTTGCGACGACGATGAATCCACCGATGGCCTCATCACGGACGGCGGCAAGTACCTGCAGTTGTGGGTCATTCGCGGATAGATCGATCAGCTTTTCGAAATAGACACGGGTGTAGCGCATCGATCCTTGATGACGTCGCACCGTGCCGGCGTATAGGTCAAACAGCTGCTGACCATCGGCCGGAACGGTGACGTGCCTGATCTGCAGATCCGATCGACGCGCCTTTCTGACTGCCCGCCCCAGACTGCCGGCCCCTTGCCCGAGATGCCAGTCGGGCAGATTATCGATCACCGTTTCAGGCGTTTCCACGCAGGAAACAGTCGTTGCCAACTCCGCCCCCGCGTCGCGCACAGGGATACGGGCACAGACGATCCTGGTATCGGATGCGGCAGATTGCAGTGCTGCGACGATACTTCTCGAGTCGAGCTGCTGACCGATGACTCCGCCTGCCGGAAAGCCAACGTAGCCAATGCGAAACGGGCCGCCCCTGAATACGCTGACGACGATTCCTGTCTCACCGTTGCTGGCGTACGCGCTGTCGCAGCCGAAACCCGCCCGCAGTAGTGACTGCCAGCGGCGGGTACCAAACAGCGCCCCGTTTGCGCTGCAAAGTTCGTCCCACGAATCCGGCGGCGATGAGGTGAAATTGAAACCGCTCATGACGCAGGTACCCACAGATTTTCCACGAACCTGTCGACAATCCCGGTCAGGTCGAAGTCCTGACTTGCGCGAGACACGGACTCATCGAAAGACCGGATGTCTTCAGCTAGCGCCCGTCGAATCGCTTCGGCGAAAGCGTCAGGATCTACTGACGACGCGAGGACCCCGACCCGATACTTGTCGAACAGACGCGGCAGGTCTCCGACTGGCGTCGAAACTATGGGTGTTCTGAGCTGCATGGCGTCAGAGAATATGACCGGGATACTCTCGATGCGCGACGGCAGCAACAGGAAATCGACGGATTCGATCAGCGCCGCGGCAGCAGGCTTGTCGAGAAATCCGCCAACCGATACGGGTCGTCCTAGCCCTGCGAGAATTCCTGCCCGTTGATGAACGGTACCGCGATACGGACCGCCACCGAATATCCGGACCGCATCGATTTTCGCCCAGTCTTCGTCACCAAGCATGTCGAGTGCGTCCAACAGGAGGTCGATACCTTTGTTGCGATGCCATCGGCCGAGGAACGCAAACGTCCGTCCGCCCGTTCGTTGCCGCGGGCCGCTTCCAGAGGACGGCAATCGACGGGTACTGGCCATGAACTCACAGGGCATACCACACAATGCCGTGACATCTTCGGCGAGCTGCAGTCCGTCAGCGTAGCGTCTTTCCGAATTGCGCAGCACACTGCGGAGTACCCGGCGAACAACAGGCACTTTCCCAAGAGTCCAGATGTCGCTGCCCAGTGCCCACGTACTAAAGGGAATGCCGTGCCGTCGCCCGCATTGCTGCGCCCAGTACCCCGCCGGCAGTGCCCACAACGCGAACAGATGATCCGGGCGCTTATCGTCAAACAGTTGTGACACGGCTCTCTGACCCGACCGAAGGCTCGAGAAAATTGCCGGCCAGTCTGACGGTGACCCTGGCTTTAACGTGGACAGCGGCAGCTTCGGGACGCCGAATCGGCGCACCTCGAATCCATCGCTGGCGGTCACGGACGTCGCGCTGCCGGCAGCGACGACCGTTACCCGTACATGTCGCGCCAGTTCCCTCGCAAAATCCTCGACGAAGCTGCCTGCCGCCTCGGCACCCGGACAATCGTCGGGATAAGACGTAGTTACAAGAGCGACGTGTCGCATCTAGTTCTTGATCCAGACCATTTTGAAGGAGTATGGCATCAACTCGTCGTCACGGCCGAGCGATGCAAATATCCAGGCAAGGACGTTATTCAGCGGTACGAGTATCGGCAGCAACAGGCCGAGCAAAGCGAGCGGATTCTTCTGTCGTATCCAGTTAATAACGGTCTGGCTGACGGCGATGTTCGCGTTGAGTGCCGCGGTTTCGAGTGGATGCCCGATAGCGCGAAGTTCGGCGACACGGAAGCCGTGCCGATTTGCCGCCTCCTGCAGGCCGAATCGGGTCCAGCGATGAAAGTCCAGCGGCGCGTCGTGCACCGGGTACAGGAAGGGAACCTGGATCGTGAGGCTTCCTCCAGGTTTCAGCACGCGTCCGATTTCGGCCAGGCAGCGGTCCGGGTCCGGGATGTGCTCCAGAACGTCTAGTAGCAACGAATGATCCGCACACTCATCGCCAAGCGGCAACGCTTGTGCATCGGCGAACACATCCGGTTTCGTACCGTACCAGCCGGTGGCCGTCGAGTAGTAATCAATACCCACATAATCCACGGCGCGATCGAGGAAGCGACGTGGCTTGCCATCCGCGCAACCTACATCGAGCACTGTTCCGCTGAGAGACTCACAGGTTTCCCGCAAACCTCGGTCTTCCCTGAAGAACGCGAACCATTGGGGATGAAACGGCGTTTTGCGCAACCTGGCGGCGAGCTTTCTTACCAGACCACTTCCTGCATCAGGACTTCCCTGCACGTTTCGCTCCTGTTTCCGTCGCCCCGGATCGCTTAGGATTTCTTGTAGAGAAGCGCGGTGATCTGCTCGGATATCAAGCCAATCAGGAAAACGATCACCGACGCGCTGATCAGCAGCATGCTCATGTTCGTAAATCTCTGCTCCATGAGATAGGTGAAGGCATACCAGCTCAGACCAGTGACAAAAAAGACACCGCTGATCGGCAGGAATATCTTGAGCGGTGCATACAGCGTCGCGATCTTGAAGATGATCGCAAAAAACCGCAGCCCGTCCCGGATTGGCCGAATGTGGCTCTTGCCTGTACGTTTCTCAGCAGGGACCGGTTCGAAGCGGACCGGGTACCCTGAGCGCAGGAACGCCATCGTGATCGTCGTCGGGTAGGAAAAGCCGTTCGGCAGCAGGTACAGGTATTCGAGAAACTTGTCCGCACGCACGGCCCGGAAGCCGGACGTCAGGTCCAGGATCCTGGTTCCCGACAGGAATG
>JABDKF010000307.1 GCA_013003155.1 Woeseia sp.
CCAATTGGGTGACCTTATGCGGATCCGCGCTATAGGAAACGCCGAACGGCACGTCGAGGCGCACAAAATCGTCAGAAAAGGACCAATTGATCACTTGCGTCGTAATGAAATCTTCGTTCGGGATCAAGAATTCGCGACCGTCGCGGGTAATCACCGAAACGAAACGTGCTCGCAGCTCACGGATCCAGCCAAATGTCTCGCCAAGTGAAATGGTGTCGCCGGGTTTGATCGATTGGTCCATCAGGATGATGATGCCGGAGATAAAATTCGACACCACTTTTTGCAGACCGAAACCGATACCGACACCGACCGCGCCGGACAAGACCGTCAGGGCGGTTAAGTTAATTCCGAGGCTCCCCATTGCTGTGAGCACAGCAAATACGAGCAGCGCGATGCGCAAGATTTTCCCGATCAGAACCCGCAATGACGGCGTAAGCTCATCGACCTGCTGAATTCTACGGTCCAGAAAATTACCGACGGTAAGTGCGAGCCACAGAACAACACCGAAAAACACGAGCCCCTGCACCAAGCCCAGCAGCGTCAATGGCTCCTCGCCAACGTTGAACACGTTTGTGTTGTTTAGCATGTTGCGAATGTCGTCGGAAATGCCCAACACGACAGTTGCGACGTATGTCCATGCGACTATCGAAAAAGTCTTGCCGAGCACGCGACTGCGTATGACCTGCGAAATTATAGAAATAACAAACCACGCGCCCGACAGGGTCATCGCGACGTAAATCAGGTTGTTCGCTGCAGGGGGACCGTAAAGATCGTTGGCAACGTAGGCAATTCCAAGAAGCACAACAAAAAACAACCACTTCAGGCGCCGCAACAGAACGACGACGAAACGCAACAGCCCCGGCATCTTCTTGATTTTCCGTGCGCGAGCCTCAAGTAATGGCGTAACGCGCTTTGCAATTAAAAGTGCCGGGAAGTACAAGGCCACAATCATCCCCAGCTGAATCAGGATCGCCGGTTGACCCAGGTAAGCGAACGCGCTGTTGGCAAACTCAGTGGCCAGGGGGACGATGCGATCCAATGTGCTTCCTGTAAACTTCTTGGTTGTTGTTAATTGCGAAGTATATCATTTGCCTTAATCGGGCATTCCTTGGGGCCGAGATGTCATGACCCTGGATCGATATCAGTCATCGGCGGACCAGCGGGCAGCACTGGCGACAGCCTCGATGTCGTGCTTGAAACTCATGTCCAACTCGGAACGTCGCAACGCGGATCGCGACATTTGTTTTGCTGCATTCGCGAGATTCTTGTCACCCATTGAGGCAATCGACTGGAGTGTCTTCTGCACTCTCACCTGCAGTTCGACTATTCCTGCGCCGTCGCGGACGATCGGTCGAAATGAATCGTCCAGCAATTCCCGACCGGACAACAGGGGCACGAAGACACGGTCGTACTTCGCCTCAGTATTCTCATCTTCTTCTAGTGGCTGTGTGAACTCGCTGAAAAGCCTGACGAATGAGCCCATGATTTCGATTGCCGTCCCCGGATCATTGACGGCGGGCGACAAGGCGCGGCTTGCGATTTCGGAGAGTGCGATCAGCCCGAATCGCGGATCGCTGTCGTAGACACGCTTTTTGCCGAGCTCAAACGCGTCACGCATCGGCCCGAGATCAACCTCTGACTCATTGATATCGGACTCCTCAAGATGGAGGAGCGGACGCCCCGGCGATGCAAACGCTCCCGGAATCGCGGAGACCGTGACTCTTGTTTCCTGGGCCTCGGCACATGCCTGCAAGGCGCTCATATTCACATGCTGGACGTAGCCTATCTTGGTCGCAAAGACCGGCGTGCCTTGCGTTACATCGTTTGTTGCTGCCGCACCACCCAGCGATGGCAGTAAGCGACGGTTACACAGGGCCGACATCGTTGCTTCTTCGACTTTGTCGACGGTCGTGCCTATACGGCCCAATCGCGCTATCCAGTCAACCCAGCGCACGAAAGTCAGGATAACCCAGGCGAGCACTGCAATAGTCAGAATAAACAGCACGAAGTTGCCGCCTCGCTGGTAGAAGCCGTTTTCGAGCGCGACGAGCGATACAAACGTGTAAATAAATGCCCCCATAAAGATGGACAAGGCATTCTTTGAGACGTCATCCGAGATCAATAGGGAAAACGCGCGCGGTGTCGCGGTGCTCGCTGCCGACGCATAAGCGGATACCATCGATGCAACCGCCAGCGTGGCAATTACGAGCATGCTGGAAGCCGTAATGGACAGTAGTATCTTGATTGAATCCGGATTGATTGCTGGCAATTGGTCAGCGATCTCCAACCCATTGGCAAAACGAGCAAGGAGCGCCGCCACAACAGACAAAAGGCAGAACGTCAATGGCCGCACCCAGAGACGTTCACGCAGCCTGTTGACACGGAAAACAATGCGATCCCACATGATCCATGGTCCTTGTTCGAAGAACGGTCGAATTGATTACATCTTCTGCGGCAGCTTAGCCGACGCGTGTTTTTTTCTCAGAGACTCCGGACTTGCCGCGACCGGTATTTGCAATGCCTGAACATTTTTGTTGCTGCACGGGGCTATCGAAGTTGAATGTATGCGCCGACGTCATCCCCGAGAATCTCAGTAGTCGTAGAATCCCGGTTGCGATCGGGGCCAAATGAATAGACGAAAACGTAGCGCTTGCCTGCATCTCTGTCGCAGCGATCGCGCAGCCAATAAGGTGAGTTCCACGGGTCGATTAGAAAGTCGGCACGCTCGGAAGGCAGGCCCTGCTTTTGTAGCGTAGCGAATTCTCCGTCAAGTAAACCTGTTTCCCCATATTGCACGACGAAAGTATAAAGCCGTTTGTGCAAATTGCATCTCGTTTCGACTCGGCCACTCTCGAAATCGCGCTTTATTGCCGCAACCTCATCTCGTGCTGCCTGCATGGTCGCCGGATGCACGTCACGTTGTACACGCGATGCAGCGCCAGACAACATGCCCAGCACGATCAGGGTAACCCAGGCCCCTGCCGCCCAAGCCGAAAGCGTGCCGGCCGTCGCGACTTTGTCGGGTTTCTGAAGAATCGGCACCAGGCTGAACAACATGCTGCAGCCGAGCATGAGTTCGACCCATTCGCCGGTATGTCCCCACGGGTAAACGTCGTAAAGATAGTAGGTCCCGAGGAAAGCAGGAATCAACCAAACGGTTCCGGGCTCAATGCCGAGCCTAAGCAACAAGTCTCGCAGCGGCTGAAAAAAGCCCAGCACCGGCAACACGATGCCGTAGCCTAAGATCACGAGCGTCAATACCAGCTTGCGAAAGCTGGTGTCAATGACGTTGTGAATGTTGAGCTCCTGCTGAAAATTATGCTCAAGAAAATAAGCAGGAGGCCGGTAGCCGAAAATACGTTGTCCCCAGGAAAACTCTTCCAGCGCAACGAGGACACAAAACAACGAGAGTCCGTAGAGATACCAGGGAAACCGTGCGGTCTCTTGTTTGCGCCGCGCTGCCGCGATAAGTGCGGCTGCGCCGGCGAACAAAAATGCCCAGACCGTAGCCCACTCCATGTACTCGTCTTCCTGAATACTGATGAAGTACCAGTCCTCGAAATTGCTCTCGAGCACGCCCGCGTACACGACAGTCAACAAGACAAGCGCGTTCGCGAGCAAATAAAAAAAGATGAGATTAGGTTCTTTCGATCTAGGCATAGCGTTCAGCTTGCGTGGCTCCTGCAACGGACAGATTGAAACTGATCGGCTGACTGCGGGCAAGCGGTGGTCACGATAGTCACTGGCCCGGAGCAAGCGCGGAACAGCCCGAGTGGACAAAGAAAGTCTATTTATTTCATATTGTTAGGTGATAACGGGTGGCGCAGTAGTACCTAATTTTGCGGCTCTACAATTAGCCCCTGATTCGCGGCGATGCGGCCCCCGCAAATATTTTCGTAAATTGCATCCAGGCCTCGCAGATCGTCAATCTGCTTGAAGTGCAGCCAATCATGGCTCTTCATCGCCGCTTCCTGCATGAAGCTCGACGATTTTTTAGCGAAGCCATCCGGCCCCCAATCCTGTATGCGCTTCTGAATATGAGAGGGTGCAAAAAAGAACTTACTGCGCTCCGTAATAATCCCTGCCCCTGCTTCCGTGTCATCCCAGTGGGTTAATCCCACTTTTATGCAAAAGCACATATTGTCATTGAGGTGTGTATGCAGACGCCCCATTACCTCACCGTTGCCGGCCATGTCGACGATTACCGTAGGCACGCTTGCATCAATATTCGTCAGGTCATCATAAGTCACGCTTTGCTGGTATAGCCCGAGCTTTTCTACAAACTCGAGATTGTGCTGCGATGTAAGACCGACCGTTGGTGGCGCCTCGGTATCAGCGTCAATCGCGTAGGCAAGGCCAATACTCGTTTTGCTTGATGCGCTGACAATAACGACCTGCCGGGCGCCGTACCAGTCATTGTCCTGCAGCGCGTCCCACAGGCAAAACGACGTAATGTACAGCGGCCACAGCAACATTCTGGCATTGTCGGTCGCAGGATCGTAGCCGGGTTCAGCGCTGACGCGCGTGTAGTTGTTGTAGGCAGGGGGTAGGTCACTGCGGTGCGCGGTGCCGTCAACAAATCGCTGTGCGGAAACCCGCGTTGGCAACATGTCGAGATACGTGGCCGGTGGAAAGTAACCGAACAGGCGCTCACCCACAGGTAAGTCGTCAACGTTCGATTGCACTATCTCGGCAAAACCCCAGACGGGAATCATTCCCCACGCCGCGGCATCGTTTCCGGACGGCGGGAAAAACTGCCAATAGCCGATACGGTCGCCGGTAACCGCGTAGGTGACGTTGTTGGACGTGAATGCAAAGCGCTCGATCCTGGCGCGCACAGCGCCGTCGGCGAGATCTGAACCTTCCGTGATCCCGGCGTCAACTACCCGGTGCTGTGAGATTTTATCCTTGCGTACCTGAAACTCGGTCATGCGCTACTCCGTTCTGTCTGTGGGGCGCGTTGCGCGATCTCGGTGGCAAATTGCTGCAGCTTCGCCGCCGCCGGCATCGCATATTCGCGCATGCGCAGCAAGATAGCCTGCTTCTCCTCATCATCGCGCGGCGCGCTGCGAATTAGCTGGCTAAAGCCGTCAAGCCGGTTGTTCAGCAGCCATTTGCTCAATTCTTCATCTTGCGACCAGCGTCGCTGGTTCAACATGAGTATTGCCATCATGAGAATCCAGTCCGTGTCGTGATTCGGCAATGGCACCACTCTGCAGATGTCATTTTTTTCATCTTCATTGTCGTAACTCGCCTCCA
>JABDKF010000056.1 GCA_013003155.1 Woeseia sp.
AAACCAGCCTCTTCGAGACCGTCGCCTACCGCGCGTTTCCGCTGTACCGTGGGCTTGTCAAGCGTCTGGTAATTTGGCTCCGTTGTGGCGGCAGCAGCGGGCCGGGGTTGCGACTCCGGCGCTGTGCGGCGCACGACGCGCATCGGTGCACTTGCTTTTACCGCTTGCTTGCCGAGCCCCGTTGCGACCACGGTGACCCTGATGCGGTCAACCATATCCGGATCGATCACTGTGCCGACCACGACGGTGGCATCTTCGGAGGCAAACTCCTTAATCGTGTTGCCCACTTCCTGAAATTCACCAATCGACAGATCCATGCCCGCCGTGACGTTCACCAGGATGCCGTTCGCGCCCGCCAGGTTGATGTCCTCCAGCAGCGGACTCGACACAGCCATCTCGGCAGCCTCGCGTGCACGGTCCTCGCCGGTTGACGAGCCGGACCCCATCATCGCCATGCCCATCTCGGCCATCACGGTACGTACGTCCGCGAAGTCGACGTTGATCAGTCCGGGTCGAGTGATGAGTTCCGCAATGCCCTGCACGGCACCTTGCAATACCTCGTTGGCAGAACGGAATGCATCGAGCAGGGTTGTTTCACCGCCCAGCACCGACAACAGTTTTTCGTTCGGAATGGTAATCAGCGAATCGACGTATTTGCCGAGTTCGGCAATACCGTGATCCGCAATCATCGAACGCTTGTTGCCCTCCATGACGAATGGCTTGGTAACGACCGCGACGGTCAGGATTCCCAGCTCTTTGGCAACCTGCGCCACCACGGGTGCCGCACCGGTGCCAGTACCGCCGCCCATGCCGGCTGTAATGAACAGCATGTCAGCACCTTCGATGACTTCCGTAATGCGATCACGGTCCTCCATGGCAGCCTGCCGGCCCACATCGGGATCAGCACCTGCACCCAGGCCCTTCGTAATGTTGCAGCCGATCTGTAATGCCGTTCGCACCCGCGCATTGTTCAGCGCCTGCGCGTCCGTATTGGCGCAGATAAAATCCACGCCCTCGATGCCAGCATTCACCATGTGCGCGACAGCGTTCCCGCCGCCGCCGCCAACACCGATGACCTTGATTATTGCGCTCTGACTGTGCGCATCCATTAGTTCAAACATGTTTTATCCCTCCGCAAAGGATTCTCCGATTTTCCCAAATCACTCACTCTTACTTTTACTGCGGTAGCGCCGAAAGGCCGCACCGCTCCCTTTTTCCGGCTCGTTAATTTCTGCAACGAGTCCGTCAAAACTGTCCCTGAAACCAGGCTTTCATTCGTTCCCAGATATCTGCTGCGCCGCCGCTCACTGGCGAGCTGCGCTTGCCGCGCCTTGCAAGATTCTCAAAGCCGTACAGCAACAGGCCGACGCCCGTTGCATGTATCGGGTTGCGTACGACTTCCAGCAAACCTTCTACGTATTGCGGTGAACCGAGCCGCACCGGCATGTGAAAGACTTCTTCCGCGAGCTCTACCGCACCTTCCATCTTGGCGCTGCCGCCCGTGATCACGACGCCCGCTGCGATAAGCTCCTCGAAGCCGGAGCGGCGCAGCTCGTCCCGAATCAGGCCAAACAATTCCTCGTAACGGGGCTCAACAATTTCCGCGAGCGTTTGCCGCGCGAGCCGACGCGGCGGCCGGTCGCCAACGCTGGGCACTTCTATCGTTTCGTCCGAGTTGGCGAGCTGCGACAGCGCGCAGGCGTATTTGATCTTGATCTCTTCGGCATACTGCGTGGGCGTGCGCATGGATACGGCGATATCGTTGGTCACCTGATCACCGGCGATCGGAATGACCGCGGTATGTTGAATCGCGCCACCCATAAACACAGCGATGTCAGTCGTGCCGCCGCCGATGTCGACGAGGCAGGCGCCAAGCTCTTTCTCATCTTCGGTCAAGACGGCGTAACTCGAGGCTAATTGCTCGAGCACAATGTCGTCGACCTCGAGACCGCAACGTTGTATGCACTTCACAATGTTTTGCGCGGCGCTCTCGGCACCCGTAACCATGTGCACCTTGGCTTCGAGACGCACGCCGGACATGCCGATGGGTTCGCGTATACCTTCCTGGTTATCGATCAGGAATTCCTGTGGCAGGATATGCAGGATTTTCTGGTCGGCGGGTATCGCAACCGCCCGGGCCGCGTCGATAACCCGGTCTACGTCTCCCGCGCTAACCTCTTTGTCGCGAATTGCCACGATGCCGTGTGAGTTCAAGCTGCGCACATGGCTACCGGCGATCCCGGCGTACACGGAATGAATGTCGCAGCCTGCCATCAGCTCGGCTTCTTCAATTGCGCGCTGTATCGAGTGCACGGTGGATTCAATATTGACCACAACGCCTTTTTTTAATCCGCGCGATGGATGCGATCCGATGCCAACCACTTCGATACCGCCCTCGTCGGTAATCTCGCCAACAATGGCCACGACTTTCGACGTGCCGATGTCCAGCCCGACAATCAGGTTTTTCTCTACTCGCTTGCTCACTTCATTCCGTCCTGTGTCAGCAATACGACAGTGTCGGCGCGATTATTCATTGCGCTCTGCCAACATTTGTCGTTCGCCAATTGATTCGTCCTTTGGTGTTGGCGTTGCACCGTTCCAGCCGATCGTGAAGCCGTTGCTGTAGCGCAAGTCCACGTACTCGATCTCCGTCGCACGACGGGTAATGATGTCAGCGACGACGTCCAAAAATAATTCCGTGCGAGCGGCGACATCGCGTTTGCCAATGCGAATGTGAATGCCGTTTTGCAACGTCATGTCCCAGGCGCCGCGCGCATCAAGATGCAGCCTCCTAACATCCAGTCCCCGCGGAATCAGTTGTTCACGAATCCTCAGGTAGCGCCCTGCAACCTCCGCAGAGTGACCTTCCGGGCCGCTTAGCCGCGGCAGTTCAGCGGGCACGTGGCGCGCATCCGTCACGAACAAATCGCCACGGGTATTCAAGAGTCCTTGTTCGCCCCAACAGGCGGCTGGCACCTGCTCGTTGACGCTGATCTCGAGCTGCCCCGGCCAGCGTCGCACGACGTTTGCGCGATCGATCCATTGCAATGCGGCCAGGCGATCGCGAATGGTGTCGAGATCGGCCGTCAGGAATCCTTTGGCAAGTTCCGTGCTGATGGCTTCTTCGATCTGTAATGCACTCACGCGCTCGAACGGCCCGTCAATCGTAATTGCGGTAATGGGCCGATCGAGCAGCATGGCGCTCAATCGGTAACTCGCAAACACCACCCCGCAGGCCAGCAACACGCCACCAATTCTCGCCAGTGGAATGCGCGGCAAATTTATCCGGCGTTGAGGCGCCTGCTTGCGTCGCCTGGCTTGTTTACGCGCCATTGGTCGCCACCTCAGGCAATTGCAGCGGCAGACTCTCCGCGATGCTCGTTTCAAGAATTCGCCAACACAACTCGGCAAAATCAAGGCCGGCCGCTTTTGCTGACATCGGCACCAGGCTATGACTCGTCATACCCGGCACGGTATTCACCTCGAGTACCTGCGGCTCGCCGTCTTTTCCGGTCATGAAATCGACCCGACCCCAGCCGCTGCAGCCAATCTCCTCGAACGCACGCATCGCGAGCTCCGCATACCGCGTTTCCTCTGCCGTACTCTCGTTACCGGGGCAAACATATTGCGTTCTGCTCGATTCATATTTGGCGCGATAGTCGTAGAAAACCCGCGGTGTCTCGATGCGGACGCTGGGCAAGGGCTCGCCCTGCAAGACGGCGACCGTGTACTCTTCACCGACGATGCAACGCTCAACGATTGCGGGCGCATCGAAACCCAGTGCCAGCTCGGCAGCAGCATCAAGTTCGTCAAAGTCGAATACTTTGCTCATGCCGACACTCGAGCCTTCCCGGGACGGCTTTAGTACCAGTGGAAAGCCGAAGGCGTCAGCGGCGAGGCGCGCCTCACCCGCCTTGCGAATGACGTGATAGTCCGGGGTCGGAATGCCGGCAGCAATAAACAGGTGCTTGCTGCGAATCTTGTCCATCGCAAGCGCCGACGCCATCACGCCACTACCGGTATAGGGGAGTTCGAGCCATTCCAGAGCGCCTTGCAAGGAACCGTCTTCGCCATCGGCGCCGTGCAGCGCGATCCAGACACGATCGAAGCCAGCGGCCGCAAACTGTCGCAGGTCGTTATCGGCAGGATCCCATGCATGAGCATCGACGCCGCGCGCCTTGAGGGCTGCCAGCACCGCGGCACCGGAGGACAGCGACACATCCCGTTCACTTGAACGACCGCCGAGTAAAACGGCAACCCGACCAAAGTCTGTTGCATTTTCCACGCGTGCACGGCTAGCGACCTGGCTCATTTTGCAGCGCTCCCGACTATCCGGACTTCGCACTGCAGCTCGATACCGTGTGTATCGCGAACCGTTTGCTGGATATGTTGAATAATCGTTTCAATGTCTGAGGCCAGTGCATTGTCGCGATTGATAATAAAATTGGCGTGCTTTTCGGACACTTCGGCACCACCCACGCGGTAACCCTTGAGCCCGCAACTTTCGATCAGGCGCGCCGCGTGGTCGCCCGGCGGGTTGCGAAAAACAGATCCGCAACTTGGCAGGCCAAGGGGCTGCGTATCTTTGCGACGCGCGAGCATGGCTTTCATTTTTTCCATGCTGGGCTCGGCATCGGTATCGAATTCGAACAGCCCCTCCACGAACCATTCCTGTGCAGGACCCGTAACACTGCGGTACGCGACCACGAACTGCTCCGGTGTACGTTCGCGAACGACACCGTGCCGATCGATCGTGCGCACGCTCTTGACCTTGTCCCAGGTTTCACTGCCGTGTGCACCGGCATTCATTGCCAGTGCACCTCCGACGGTGCCCGGAATGCCGGCGAAAAATTCGCTCGGACCCAGGCCCCAGCGAATGCACTGCCGGGCGAGCTGAGTGCAGGCGACACTGGCACCCGCGCGTACTTTGTCGTCGCCGATACGTTCGAGCTGTTTGAAGATTCCGGCAGTTGAAATAACGACGCCAGGCAAGCCACCGTCCCGGACGAGAAGATTGCTCCCAAGGCCAAACCAGAAAATTGGCGTGTCAGTGCCGAGGCTGGCAAGAAACAGCGACAAATCATCAAGGTCCAGCGGCTTGTAGAAATGCTCCGCCGGTCCGCCAGCGCGCAACGAGGTATGCCGGCTCATGGGCTCGTCGTGCCGCAGCTCGCCTCGATAATGATTCTGCTGCGCGGCCATCATGGACTCGCCTGCATGTTTTGTGGCGCGCACAGCAGGCCGGGTAACGTACCGGAGAAACTGCCAACGTCGCCCGCGCCCATCGTCAGCACCAGGTCCTGGTCTTCCAGCAAACCGCCGAGGACGGCCACCGCTTCATCAAAAGACTCTACAAAAACTGGCTCAACGCCGCCGCGCGTCCTGACGGCCCGCGCTACGGCCCGACCATCCGCACCCGCAATGGGTTCTTCACCGGCCGCATAGACTTCGAGCAGCACCAGCACATCGACATCGCTTAACACGCTCGCAAAATCATCAAGTAAATCGCGCGTGCGTGTGTACCGATGCGGCTGGAACACCAACACGATGCGGCGCTCCGGCCAGCCGGCACGTGCGGCCGCAACGGTGGCGGCGATCTCGGTCGGATGATGACCGTAGTCGTCGATCAACAGGACCCTGCCATTGGCTGTCTGCACTTCTCCCAGGTTCTGGAAGCGGCGATCAATACCTTCAAATTCGGAGAGCGCGGCAACCAGCGCATCGTCATCGACACCCAGTTCACGTGCCACCGCAATGGCAGCAAGCGCGTTCTGCACGTTGTGCAAACCCGGCAAGTGCAGCTTTATCGCGAGCGGCTTGCCGTCACCGGGTGTCACTACTTCAAACTCGGTGTAACTTTCGGCATAGCGAATGTTTTGCGCGCGGATGTCGGCGTCCTCGCCCACCCCGTAGGTGACAATCGAGCGGCCGACCTCCGCCATGACGCCGCGCACGCCCGGATCATCACCGCACATCACCGCCAACCCGTAAAAAGGGAGGTTGTGCAGGAAGTCGATAAAGCCGTGCCGCAGCCGATCCATATCGCCCTGGTAGGTCGACATATGATCCGCATCGATATTGGTGACCACCGCGAGCATCGGCTGGAGATGGACAAATGAAGCATCGCTCTCGTCGGCTTCAGCGACCAGGTAGTCCCCTTGCCCCAGCCGCGCGTTGCTATCCGAACTCTTCAGTCGCCCGCCGATGACAAACGTGGGGTCGAGACCGCCCTCGGCGAGTACGCTGGCGATGAGGCTGGTGGTGGTGGTCTTGCCGTGGGTGCCGGCGACAGCAATCGAATAACGAAAGCGCATCAGCTCGGCCAGCATTTCAGCGCGAGCCACAACCGGCAACAGCAGCTCGCGCGCCGCGGCAACTTCCGGGTTGCTGTCATCGACTGCGCTAGATACGACCACGGCATCCGCGTCGGCTACGTGCTCCCGGTCGTGGCCTATAAAAACGGTAGCGCCGAGCTTCTCGAGGCGCTTGACCGCAGCGTTGGGGCGCAAATCGGAACCTTGCACGCTATAGCCGAGGCTAAGCATTACTTCTGCAATTCCCGACATGCCCGACCCGCCGATACCGACGAAGTGAACACGATTAACCCGGCGCATGCGCTCTTTCATGCTGCCTCCGCCAGTTTCAGGCAGATTCCCGTAATGACATCCAGAGAATCGCTGCGCGCTTGCGAGCGGGCAGCCTGGGCACGCGCCAGCAACGAGAGGCGGTCTGAGCACCAGTTCTGCAAGACGTCCGCAAGCACTGCCGGGGACAGGTCTGCCTCCTGCACAACCAACGCGGCATCGACCGAAACGAGCCCGCGCGCATTGACGGTCTGGTGGTCGTCGACGGCGGCGGGAAAAGGTATAAAAATTGCGGGAAGCCCGACCGCGCATATTTCAGCAACTGTCAGCGCGCCGGCGCGACAGATGACCAGATCGGCCCAGGCGTAGGCTGCCGCCATGTCCTCGATGTATTCATCAATACGCGCATCAATGCCGGCAGCCTTGTAGGACTCACGCGCAACCGCGACAGTCCTCTCGCCGGCTTGGTGGCGGACTTCAGGGCGCATCTCGGCGTCGAGCAAACCCAGCGCTGCCGGCACGGCACGATTCAGCGCCAAGGCCCCCTGGCTGCCGCCCAGTACCAGCAGTCTTAGCGAACCCGAGCGGCCGTCCCAGCGCGTAGCCGGCGGCGGCACCGCGGCAATTTCTGCGCGCACCGGATTGCCAACCGTGCGGGCGTTGACGCGTGCGGAAAAACTGCCCGGGAAGGCTTGCAGCACAACCCGGGCGAGGCACGCCAGAAGACGGTTAGTAACGCCGGACACGGCGTTTTGTTCGTGAATAATCAGGGGCCTGCGCAGTAGCCAGGCCGCCAGGCCACCAGGGCCACTGACGAAGCCGCCCATGCCGAGCACGGCCGCTGGCCGGTGGCGGGCGACAATCCGCAAGGACTGCCAGAGCGCGCGCAGCAACTTGAGCGGCGCCAACAGCATGGTCAAACGACCTTTACCACGCAGCCCCTGCACGCTTACCCACTCAATTGGAATTCCGGCGGCAGGCACTACCCGCGCCTCGATGCCGCGACGCGTACCCAGCCACACGACGTCGCGTGACTGCTCACGCAGGGCATTGGCCACCGCCAGCGCCGGATAGACGTGGCCACCGGTGCCGCCGGCCATGACCAGGATCGGGCGCAGGTTCATGCCCGCTTCCTCGTGCCGGTGCGGGACACGTTCTTCGATTTGGATTTTGACTTGGACTTGCGACGTCGATTGGACGGCGCGGCGTCTGTCGCCAGCTCGTGATGAATCCGCAGCAGTATCGCGATCGCAATCATCGTGATGATCATGCTGCTGCGTCCGTAGCTGATCAGCGGCAGCGTCAATCCCTTGGTTGGCAGCAAGCCCATATTGACGCCAATATTGATAAACGCCTGCAGCCCCAGCCAGGTGCCGAGTCCGATCGCAACGTAGGCCTCGTAAAAGCGTTCCGCCTGCGCCGCGCGGTGCGCAAGGTTGGCGATGCGCCATAAAAGTAATGCAAAAACAGCAATGAGCAGGAGCACGCCAAGCAGACCGAATTCTTCGGCAAAAACGGCAAACACGAAATCCGTGTGTGCCTCGGGAAGATAGAACAGCTTTTGCACACTGTCGCCGAGACCGACACCGAACCATTCACCGCGGCCAATCGCAATCAGCGATTGGGTTAGCTGGAAGCCGGAATTGAACGGATCTGCCCAGGGGTCCATAAAGCCCGTCAGGCGCTTAAGCCGATAGGGGGACGTAATGGCCAGCGTGGCCATCGCGAGAACCGCTGCGCCGAAGAAAGCGAAGAAGTCACGAAAACGCGCTCCCGCAACGAACAGCATCGCCAGTGACGTTGCCAGCAGCACAATCGCTGCGCCGAAGTCCGGCTCGGCCAACAGTAGTGCGCAAGCAAAACTGAGAATCAACATGGGTCGTGCGAAACCCGCAAACCTTTCACGCAAAGACTTGTTGTGACGCACGAGATAGCTGGCGAGACAAAGTATCAGCGCCAGGCGCGCAGGTTCTGAAACCTGCAGGTTCATGAATCCCACCCGCAACCAGCGCGTGCTGCCGTTGACCGTGTGGCCGACGCCCGGCAACAACACTACGATCAATAATGCGAATGCGAGCAACAAGAGCAGTGGCCCAAGCGTGCGCCACATTTGCATCGGAATAAACAGGCAAATCGCACCCGCCGCTATGCCGAGCGCTGCCGCCACGGCCTGGCGCTCCAGGTAGAAAAACGGGTTGCCGACCGCTGCATCGGATACGGCAACGGACGCCGACGCGAGAATGATGAAGCCGCCTAACAAGAGTGCCAGCGCCAGCGTCAGCAGCAGCGGGTCAATCGTCAACGACGTACGCAGACGGGCGGGAAACGGCATCAGCGAAGGTTGCGCGCTCATCATCGTAGCGCCTCTACCGCGTCACAGAACGCGATGCCGCGCTGCATGTAATTGGCGAACTGATCGAAACTTGCGCAGGCCGGTGCCAGCAGGACCGTGTCACCACTCTGCGCCTCCCGCGCCGCAAGACTGACCGCAGCGCCTAACGAGTCTGCGTGCAGAATATTGGTCTTGTTGGCAAAGGCTCCAGCAATAACGTCGGCGTCTTCGCCGATTAACACCGCGGCGCGGAGCTTGTCGTGCACAGCGGCAGCGAAAGCACTGAAATCACCGCCTTTGCCCTGGCCACCGGCGATAAGAACGACAGGACCGCCTACCGAACTGACAGCGGCAATAGCCGCCGCAACATTGGTCGCTTTAGAATCGTTAATAAAGTCAACGTCGTGCCAGCGCCGCACACGCTGCATGCGATGCGGCAACCCGGCAAACGACTCGAGCACAGACAGCATTGCTGGCATCGGCAGGCCAAGCACGTCTCCTGTCGCCAGCGCAGCAAGTGCATTCTCCTGGTTGTGTACACCGACAAGCGCGATTTTCGAGGTCGGCAACAGCCGTTCGTCGCCCCGTGACAAAAAGGTCTCGCCGTCATGTTCGGTAAGTCCATAATTCTGGCGGCGCGGCTCGTTAAGCGCGAAAGAGCGGCACGTTTGCTCTGCGGTGACCCGGTTTCGCGATTCCGCGTCGGTGCGATTGATGACCACCGCACTCGCCTCATTGAGGATGCGATATTTGGCCTCCCGGTATTCCGCCTCATCGCGATGCCAGTCAAGATGGTCCGCCGAAATATTGAGCAAAACGGCTATCCGGGCCGGCAAATGACGCGTTCTTTGCAGCTGGAAACTGGACAGTTCGAGCACAAAGAGATCGGGCGTTTCTGCTGCCAGGAGGTCTAGCGCCGGCGTGCCAAGATTGGCGCCGGCATGTGCTGTAAGGCCCGCCGCTTCGCACATCTTTGTCAGCAACGTGGTAACCGTGCTCTTGCCGTTTGAGCCGGTGATCGCGACAAACGGTGCCGTCGCCTGCTCGACGAACAGTTCAATATCGGAAACGATCTCTATGCCGGCGGCGCGTGCTGCCACCAGAAAAGCGTCGTCATCACTTATGCCTGGAGAAACGATGATGCGGTTGACCCTTGTCAACACATTTGGATCTGGCGGGCCCACGAGGATCTCGGCAGCCGGCTGAATCTGCTTCAGCGCTGCAACGCCGGGCGGCGTAGCGCGACTGTCAATGTAGATCGCAGGTGATTGCTGTCGCGACAGGTAGCGTGCGATCGACAAGCCGGTATTGCCAAAACCGTAAACCAGATCCTGTTTCCGCGAGGTCGACATTTTCTGAATCGCGTTCATCGGATCTTCAGGCTCGCCAGTCCGACCAGTACCAGGATGACGGTGATGATCCAGAATCGAACTATCACTTTCGGCTCAGCCCAGCCCTTCAATTCAAAATGATGGTGCAGCGGCGCCATACGGAACACCCGACGACCGGTCAGCTTGTAAGACGCCACCTGGATAATGACTGACACAGTTTCGACCACGAACACGCCGCCCATGATTGCCAGCACGATTTCCTGGCGAACGACCACGGCAACGACCCCTAGCGCGGCACCCAGCGACAGCGCACCGATGTCGCCCATGAACACTTGCGCGGGATAGGTGTTAAACCAGAGAAACCCGAGGCCCGCGCCCGCGAGCGTTGCGCAGAACACCAGGATCTCGCCGGTACCGGCGATATAGGGAATGCTTAAGTAAGCTGCAAAGTTGACGTTGCCGGTCAGGTAAGCAAATACGCCCAACGCGCCGCCCACCAATACCGTGGGCATGACCGCCAGACCGTCGAGGCCATCTGTCAGGTTCACGGCGTTGCTGAAGCCAACGATGTAAATGAAAGTGACGCCCACCTGGAAAATGCCCAGCGGTATCCAGAGATCCTTGAAGTAGGGAATCAAGAGCGACGTTGCAATTTCGTTCTCGGCCAGCATGTACAGTGCAACGGCCGCGACAGCAGCTGCGATGGATTGCAAAAAGAGCTTGAGTCGGGCGGAAAGGCCTGTCGGATCTTGCAGGATAAGCTTGCGGTAGTCGTCGATATAGCCAATGACGCCGAATGCGAGAGTGACAAACAGCACAATCCAGATATAGGGGTTCTCGAGATCGCCCCACAGGATGGTACTGACAACGATTGCGGTAAGGATCATCGCACCGCCCATCGTCGGAGTACCCGCTTTCGGCAAATGCGTCACTGGTCCGTCCGAGCGAATGGGTTGACCGACCTGGTTACTGATCAGTCGCTTGATCATGTGCGGCCCGATAATAAAAGACAGGATCAACGCCGTGAGTGCCGCGAGGATCGCGCGCAGTGTCAGGTAATTGAATACCGTGAAACTTGCGTCGAACTGCGCGAGGTACTTGGTAAGGAACAGCAGCATACTCAGTGCTCTCCCGTGCCCTGGTCGGCGCGGAGCGCATCGACGACTCGCTCCATGCGCATGCTGCGCGAACCCTTGACCAGGACATTGATTCCGGGCTGCAGCGACTCGCGCAGCCGGTCGACGAGCTCGTCAACCGTTGCGAACCATTCCGCGGCGTCTCCAAAAGACGCGACGGCGCGTTTCGCCA
>JABDKF010000101.1 GCA_013003155.1 Woeseia sp.
GTGATCTCGTCGATGACGTCGTGCGTGCACTCGACGTTCAGCAAGACGTAATGGGCTTTGTGAGCTTTGTTGATCGGGTGCGCCAGTTGGCGGCGGCCCCAGTCTTCGTTGCGATGTACCGTGCCACCTGATGCGGTGACCATGCCCTGGTAGCGTTCTACCATCGCAGGTACCTGCTCGCTCTGGTCCGGGTGGACCAGAAACACAATTTCGTAATGTCTCATTGTATCCCCTTTCGGATATTAGCCTCCCGTCAAGGCGGTGAGGCAAGAGGTTCGAAGCATGTCGCTCCGCCCGCTTAGGCGGGGTGCGCATCCTACCCAAGCGACCAGGGCCGTGCAAGCCAGATACCGCAAAATGGCAGCGATTTGGGGCGGGTTTCTGAGGAGGATCAGGCCTGCGGCGGCATCCGGCGCTGGCGCAGCGCTTCGTACAGGCAGACGCCGGTGGCGACAGACACGTTGAGGCTCGAGACGCTGCCCTGCATAGGCAATCTCACCAGGCGGTCACAACGCTTCAAGACGGCCGGTTTGAGGCCTGAGTGCTCGCGCCCCATGACGAGCGCCAACGGTCCCGCCAGGTCGATTTCAAACAAGCTTTGGTCCGCGGTATCGCTGGTGCCGACCACCTGGATCCCGTACTCCGACAGCCAATCCAGTGTACGGCCGATATTGGCTACCGTGGCGTAGGGCAGGCTCTCGGCGGCACCGGCGGCTACCTTGCTGACGGTCGGCCCCAGACCCACGGCGCCGTGCCGGGAGCCGACGACGGCATCCACGCCTGCCGCATCTGCCGTCCGCAAACACGCGCCGAGGTTGTGCGGATCCTGCAGGCTTTCAAGAACCAGCAGCAGGATTGGCGCCTCCTCATTGTCGGACGTCAGCCGCGCTTCGACAAAATCACGCAGTGCCGCCTCATCCATGGTCGTGCTGCGCACTATTTCGGCGACGAGCCCCTGGTGGCGCCCCTCCCCGCTGATCTGCGCAAGCCGCGAACGGTTTGCTGCCTGCACTTCGATCCCACGCTGATTGGCTGTCGCAATAACGGCTTCGACGCGCGGGTTTGAGGTTCGGTACTCGGCATACAGTTTGCGCACGGTATCGGGATGCGTGCCAAGCAACTGCTCCACAGCGCGCAACCCGGTAACGAATCGTGCCTTGTTCATGAGCGCCGCTTGCTCCCACCGCGGCGCCGACTCGGCTTCTGCTCCGCTTGCGGCTCGTCTTCCTGGGGTCGAAAGTCTATGCGTCGGGATTCCATGTCGACACGCTGCACCTTGACGCGCATCTCGTCACCCAGCTTATAAGTACGCCCCGTGCGATCACCGACCAGCTGCAACCGACTCGCATCAAACTGGTAATAATCGTTGGTCAAACTGGTGACATGCACCAGGCCATCGATCTGCAAATTGTCGAGCTGTACGAATACGCCGAAGTTTGTAACGCCGGTTATTACACCGTCGAAATTTTCGCCCACTTTGTCTTCCATGTACTCACACTTCAGCCACGCCTCGACTTCACGAGTGGCCTCCTCGGCGCGCCGTTCATGTGCCGAACAAATTTGCCCCAGCCGCTCCATCTGCGAGGAATCATAGTGATAGCCGCCCGCCTTGCCGCCGCCCACGATGTGCCTGATTGCACGGTGCACCAGCAAATCCGGATAACGTCGAATCGGCGAGGTGAAATGCGCGTATGCGTCCAGTGACAAACCGAAATGTCCGATATTGTCGGGCGTGTACTCAGCGTGTTTCAAGGAACGCAACATCGCCATCGAGATTGCCTGGCTATCCGGGCGGTTCTTCACTTCCATAAGCAAACGATTGAACTGGCGCGGTTCGACGTGATCCGGATGCGGTACCTTCAGATCAAGGCTCAGCAAGTATTGCCGCAGGTCTTCAAAGCGCTCCGGATCGGGTTTCGCATGAACCCGAAACAGTCCGGGTATCTTGTTCTTGCGGATAAACTTCGCCGCCTGCACGTTTGCCGCAATCATGCACTCCTCGATCAGGCGATGCGCATCGTTGCGAGCTACAGATTCGACTTTCTCTACCGTGCCATCTTTACCCAGCACGATGCGCATCTGTGGCAAATCGAGTTCCAGTGCGCCGCGCCGCTGCCGGTTCCTGGCAAACGCTTTGTAGAGCTCGTGCAGGTGGCGAATCGGCTGTCTTAGATCCTTCGGCACAGAATTTGGCGTTTCACCTTCGAGGAAGTTGCTGACTTCGCTGTAGGTAAGCCGGGCGTGAGATCGCATGACGCCCTCGTAAAAACGAGACCGTGCGACCTTGCCGTCCTTGTCGACGCGCATTTCGCAAACGAGGCACAGGCGGTCAACTTTTGGATTCAATGAACACAGGCCGTTCGACAAGACCTCCGGCAGCATCGGCACAACGCGGTCCGGAAAATACACGGACGTGCCGCGCCGGGTTGCTTCCTTGTCCAGCGATGAATTGATATCGACATAGGCAGAGACGTCGGCAATCGCAACCAGCAGGCGCCAGCCTTTGCCCGAGGGCTCGCAATAGACAGCATCGTCAAAGTCGCGGGCGTCTGCACCATCAATGGTAACGAGTGGGGTCCCGCGCAGGTCTTCGCGCCCTTGTTTTGCGGGGCTGGGAACGGTGGTCCCAAATTTTTTCGCTTGTGCCCGCACTTCTTTCGGCCATACATCGGGAATACCGTTTGAATGAATCGCCAGATCGGTCGCAATGCCCTTTTGGTTTGGCGCGCCCAGCACTGAAATGATCCGCCCCGTTGGCTGTTCGTGCTGGGTCGGGTAGTCGAGAATTTCGGCAACCACCATTTGCCTGGGCTTTGCGTCGGCGGACTCTCCTTTCGGGATCAGGACACGATGGGCAATCTTCGGGTTGTCAGGGATAACGACGCCGATGCCACGCTCGCGTATAAATTGCCCGGCGACCTCCGCGAACCCACGCTCCAGAATTTCAACAACGCGTCCTTCCGCACGGCCGCGCCGATCCGTGCCGGTCACCTTGATGACAACGCGATCGCCATCGAACAAGGCGCGCATCTGGCGTGCCGAGAGATAGACGTCGTCTTCACCATCATCGCGCCGCAGGAAGCCAAAGCCATCGGCATGACCAATGACGGAGCCAGAAATGAGGTGCAGTTTCTCTGTCAGGCAATACTCGCCACGCCGGTTTTCAATAATCTGGCCGGCACGCACCATCTTGTTCAATTTTTCGACCAGCTGTCCGCGGGTGCGCTGACCTTTCAGTCCGAGGTCTTTCATCAGCTGATCGGGTTTGCGCGGTTGCCCGACGTCGCGCAAATGCTCGAGCAAGGCATTCCGATCGGGCAACGGATGGCGGTATGTGCCGCCCTTCGTCGATGGGCGTGGCGTCTTATTCTTCTTCAATGCACGGAACTCCGGATGGCGGCAACCTCAAATTGACAGGATACCGGGCCTTTGAGTAAAGTGCGTCCCCCGCAAGGGCCGCGGCACCCGTGGCCCGAGCCTGCCGAGGTGGCGGAATTGGTAGACGCGCTAGCTTCAGGTGCTAGTAGGGGTAACCCTGTGGAGGTTCAAGTCCTCTTCTCGGCACCATACAATCGAAGAGCCTCGAAAGGGGCTTTTTCGCACCAGAACATTTTCCGCTTGCCGAGGACCCGGCCGTCGACGAGGTCCGACTTTCTGCAATCGCCGCGCGCAACCGAGACTATTGAGTGATTGTCAGTGCGCTTTGATTCACCTGCCGTAAGAGGCGCAAACGTGCGTTTCTCCGGCCGCAGTGAAAACGATCAAAACAGCGTGTAAATGAAAGGCGCGACAGCAGATCCCTGTGTCAGGACGATCAGTGCACCTAGCAACAGCATGACGAAAATGATCGGCGCCAGCCAGAATTTCTTGCGCTCTCTCATTAAGCCCCACAGGTCTTTGATCAGATCTATCATCAGTATGGTTTCTCCAGATTCTTAACAGAGGGTTGCCGCGACTTGATACGGTACGTAGCGGTCCCATCAAATTTGCGCCGCATGGGGTCTTTGCGCGACAAACGCAAAATTATCGCCCCCGGCAATATTGCAATGATAAAAACGAGTGTCAGCACGATGGGCGTGGTGATTTTCCCTATCGCGATCCCCACGCGCATCCATCCCTGATAAACCGGCTCCAGCGTTTTTGGCGCTATCAACGCCCACGCCGCAAGCACTGCAAAGACAATCCATGGCCAGATGGGCCACGGACGTTCGAATAAATATGGGAAAAACAGTCCGAACAGCACGGCAATGATCGCACCCGTGACTAGTCCAAATTGCCGAAGTCCGTTTGCATCAAGTTTCGGAATTTCATGCTTCATAATGGCTGTATCTGATCCTCAGTCCAGTTCAAACTCATCTTTCCAGGAATCGTCGCGTTCCCATTGCGGTTGATCTTTCTTGCTTAGCAAGAAATTTTCTACCACCAGGAAATCCATTTCTGTGCGCATAAAACAACGATATGCGTCATCCGGCGTGCAGACAATCGGCTCGCCGCGCACGTTGAAAGACGTATTGATTAGAAGTCCGCACCCTGTGCGTTCATCAAACGCCTTGATGAGCTTGTAATACCTTGGATTGGTTTCTTCATGAACGGTCTGAATCCGCGCCGAATAGTCCACGTGTGTGATCGACGGCAGCTGGGATCGCTTCACATTCAATTTTTCAATGCCGAAAAGGTTTTTCTGCTCGTCGGTCATCGCGACCCGCAATTCATCTTTGACCGGCGCTACGATCAACATGTAGGGGCTCTCGCTTTTTTGCTCGAAGAAATCTGAAACTCTTTCGGCGAGCACCGAGGGCGCAAAGGGCCGAAACGATTCGCGATACTTGATTTTGAGATTCATGACAGACTGCATGTTACGGCTGCGCGGATCGCCAATTATCGAGCGCCCGCCGAGCGCGCGCGGGCCAAATTCCATGCGGCCCTGGAACCAGCCGACAACATTTTCAGAATCGAGTATCTCTGCCAGTTTCGGCAGCAACGTCTCATCCGGTAATTTCTCGTAGACAGCACCGTTCGCATCGAGCTGTTCTTTGATTTGCTCGTCGTTAAAGGCAGGACCGAGGTATGAACCTCGCATCTTGTCATGTCCGTTGACGCTGCGGGCACCGCCGTTCGCTTGATGCCAGACAATCGAGGCGGCGCCCAGTGCACCTCCCGCATCGCCTGCCGCCGGCTGAATCCAGATGTTCTTGAAAGGCCCTTCCCGCTGCAGTCGTCCATTGGCCACGCAGTTTAGCGCCACGCCGCCGGCAAGGCAGAGACTCTCACATTGCGTTTCCGCGTGCAGCGACTTCGCGAGCTTGAGTACAACAGTTTCGGTTACGACCTGTATGGACGCCGCGATGTCCATCTCGCGCTGTGTAAGCGGAGACTCCGGTTTTCTCGGCGGTCCGCCAAATAACTTGGCGAATTTTGCATTAGTCATTGTCAGACCGGTGCAGTAGTTCATGTAATCCATATCGAGTCGAAACGTACCGTCCTCTTTGAGGTCAATCAGATTTTGCAGGATCGTGTCGACATATATAGGTGAACCGTAAGGCGCAAGCCCCATCAGCTTGTATTCGCCGGAATTGACGCGAAACCCGGTAAAGTAAGTAAACGCCGAATAGAGCAATCCCAGTGAATGTGGGAAATCGATTTCCCATAGGGCCTCAAGATTCTTGCCATCGCCTAACCACGCAGACGTCGTCGCCCATTCTCCGACACCGTCCAGACATAGCACAGCGGCCCGCTCAAACGGACTAAAATAAAATGCGGAAGCAGCATGAGACTGGTGGTGTTCGGCGAACATCAGTTCCGGCACAGGCTTGCCCTTGCCTCCCGCTAACTTGGCCAACTCTTTTTTCAGTGTGTCCTTTAAGAACAACTTTTCCTTAAGCCAGACGGGCATTGCAGCGATGAACGAACGAAGTCCCTTTGGCGCATAACTCAAATAGGTCTCTAATAGTCGCTCAAACTTTACCAGCGGCTTGTCGTAAAAAACGACGCGATCGATATCGGCAAGTGAGATCGACCCTTCAGACAGGCAATATTTGATCGCAGATGACGGGAAGGCCGAATCGTGCTTCTTGCGCGTAAATCGTTCTTCCTGTGCGGCCGCGACAACTTCGCCGTTGTTCAGCAAGGCGGCCGCACTGTCATGGTAGTACGCAGAAATCCCTAGTATTTTCATTACTTTATAGCTACCGATACATGTTAGTTGCAGAGCAGAATTATTCGAGTCTGACTTCTGACGTTTGAAGTAACTTTACAAAACTACAACAAGACCGGCTTGAAAAGCAGTACTTACTTCTCAGTTGGCTAAATTGACATATACCGACTAAGCACGCGAGGCTTGGCACGGTAAGCGTTTTAATCTGCCAGCTTTCGCGAAAATGCACAAAAGCATTACCGTCGCGCTGCCGTGCGAGCCGACTCCGGTTTCGGTTGTAAATAGCTAAATACCTCGGTCAACAGCTGATGCAGTCAGGCTTGCTTGCAAATTAGAACATACCGGCTCTTGAGAGATGATGATCCAAAATTCTCCTGGAGTAGACTGGAACCCAGAGGGGGGCCGCGTTGCTCATAAGGTAAGGAGCTTCAGTTGCTATTAGGGGTAACTTTGTGGAAGTTTAACTCCCCTTCGACGAAGGTTACCTTGCCTACCGGCCAACTTTCCGCGCAAACCACAATGCCTGAACGCCGGCCGAGAAAGCCGCAATTAAAGCTGCAATGAACCAATTTCAGCCTGAATGGCGCCCGCAGCGAGGGCTATTTAGCAACTTGCATTACATGGTGTTAAGCAAGTCTGGCGACCGACGTCAGTACCACTACGCGAAGCCGACGGCAACGGATTTCCTGGGCTCATCCGACACTGTCCTCGACAGAGCGATTGCATGTTGCAGACCGAAATTCAGCGATAAGCACCACCAAGCGCTTGTCCCCTGCCCTGCACAACCGCTGTCCCAAGCACGTTTGATTTGTATCGACCCGATGTTTCGGGGATGAACGTTGCGTCGTGGTTGCGGAGCAAAATTCCGGTAGACTGTGGCGTTTCCGCTGTGCAACTTGCTGATTAAAAAGGCCGCTTTATGCAAGCAACTGTTGATTTCCTGAATGGCATCATTTGGAGCCCCGCATTGCTAGCGCTGGCGCTCGGCGCCGGCATTTTTTTCTCGTTCCAGACGCGCTTTGTGCAGGTTCGGCTGTTCGGCGAAATGGTACGGCTGCTGTTTACCGGCAAGAGCTCGGAAAAGGGCATTTCGACGTTCCAGGCGCTGGCCGTATCGCTTTCCGGTCGTGTAGGCACCGGTAATATTGCCGGCGTCGCGGCAGCCATAGGTTTCGGTGGACCGAGCGCCGTGTTCTGGATGTGGGTAGTAGCGTTTCTCGGCGCCTCCACAGCATACGTTGAGTCCGCACTCGGACAGATCTATAAGGAAGAGGACGAAGGCCAGTATCGCGGTGGCCCGGCTTACTTCATCGAAAAAGCGCTGGGACAAAAATGGTACGCGTGGCTCTTCGCGATAACCACGATTATTGCCACCGGCTTGTTATTGCCCGGCGTACAGTCAAACAGCATCTCGAGTGCTGCCGAGGTTGCCTTCGGTTCAGAAGCGCTTGTTGATACCTTTTTCGGCGTCATTAGCGTGACCAAGCTCGTGACGGCAGGCGGCGTCGTCGTGGTGCTCGGAATAATTATTTTCGGCGGTGTGAAACGAATCGCGCATTTTACGCAGATCGTCGTGCCATTCATGGCGCTCGGCTACATCGTCACAGCCTGTGTGATTATCGGGATGAACATTACCCGGTTACCGGACGTTATTGCCTTGATTCTCTCAGACATCTTTTCGGCTCAGGCCGGCTTCGGCGCGGCAATTGGCTGGGGCGTTCGCCGTGGCATTTATTCCAATGAGGCGGGCCAGGGCACCGGACCGCATGCAGCTGCTGCTGCGGAAGTTGCACACCCGGCACAACAAGGCCTCGTTCAGGCCTTCTCCGTCTATATCGATACGCTTTTCGTTTGCTCGGCAACCGCCTTCATGATTCTGATTACCGGCGCATACAACGTCGTGTCACCCGAAGGAGTATTCATCATACAGAACGTGCCAGCCGAGCTGGAACCCAACAGTCCGGCCTTTACTCAGTACGCTGTCGACAGCATCTTTACCGGCGTCGGCAAACCGTTCGTTGCTATTGCGTTGTTCTTCTTCGCTTTTACAACATTGTTGGCGTACTACTACATTGCAGAAACCAACGTAGCGTATATCCGCCGTTCGATAAAAATACCTGGAATGATGTTCGTCCTGAAACTCGCGTTGATGGCCAGCGTGTTCTACGGAGCGATACGAACCGCAAATCTCGCCTGGGGGCTAGGCGATATTGGCGTTGGCTTGATGGCTTGGCTGAATATTATTGCAATCCTGATTATTTTCTTCGTTTCCAAACCTGCGCTCAAGGCGTTGAAAGATTACGAGTTGCAGCGGAAGCAAGGCGTCAGTCACTACACTTTTGACGCGGAAAAGCTGGGGATCAAGAACGCTGATTTCTGGCAGAACAAGATTGCGCGGGGAAAAAGCAAGCCAAATGATCCGGTGAGCTGACGCGCATCAGTCTGGTTATGCGACTTTGGTCAAAAGACCAAAGCAGCACTTTTCTGCTGAAATCGACTGCCTCGTGGCCCTTGCATCGACCGCCTTTTAGCGGCGTTGAGTAAGCTCTTTCGAATCATTACGGAGACCATCAAATGTTCAAGACCCTGATGCTGCTGGCCGTAATCGCTGCAGTAGTCGCCATTGTTCTTACTGCCCGCAGGAAAACGTCGTATCCGTCGCACCGGCAAATTGCTGCAAACAACGGCTCTCAGTTTCATGGCGTGTCCATCCGTCCGGGACTCAGTTCTTGTCACGCAGCGTCGGCACTGACCGGCAAGCGCTTTTTGCCAGACGCGATTCCGCTGCTGCCTCTAAAGGACTGCAGTGAACCAACCTGCAGCTGTCGTTTTGAACACCATCGCGACCGACGTGACGAGGACGATCGTCGTGACCCGCTCAAACGCAGCCTGGCGGCAATGGTGGCCGAACGTGGCGAGAACCGGCGCGACCAAGCGGAGCGGCGGGATTCGGACAACGCGGAAGAACCCTTTTCGAATTGATTGCCTTACGGTCACTTTGCGCAAGCGCAGGATAGAGCTGACCGATAGTCCAATTTTACGCTTGGGCAATTAATCGGGAACGAGCATTGGCCCTGTCATCTGGCTCATAGAGCGTTCTTGAAATATTTCGAGTCAACAAAACATGATGCGGCAAGTTCTTAAGACTCATTCTAACTCTCTGGCGTTGTAGATACGCACAGACTGTCAAGCCGCGCATCGTCTGGCGAACGCCCGCGTACGCCGCAAGTAAATCAAACGCGCTGCAGACGCATGTCAATGATTTCGCACGCGCTGACAGTGTGCAATTGTTAAATTTTTGCAAATTCATGCAAAAGCCAACCGGCCACGATATATTGTTGAGGTCTGATCAAGAGCAGAGCTGGAGTGAGCGTCCAGTGGCTGACCTGCCGGTCAGCACGAAAAAGAACGACCGATCTAATGCGCCGCTGGAAAGTCAGAGCGCGATAACGAAGGTCGATAGTTGGAGGAGCGATTGATGGTTTTGAGCATTGTCATTATTGCCACGGCAATTGCCGGGCTGTTGCTGTATGCGCGCTCGCGCAAGCGAGAGCCCTCCACCCTGCGCGCAATTCCGCGGGATGCGACTAATGCTTTTCACGCGGTATCGGTCCGGCCAGGGCTGTCGTCGTGCGCGGCCGCGCGAACCGTCAATGGGACACGCTTCCTCTCCGCCGAGGCACCGCAGCTGCCACTACCCGATTGCGATGAGACTACCTGTACCTGCCGCTTCGCCCACCACAATGATCGTCGCGCAAACGACGATCGGCGTTCGCCATTTCAGACCAGCGCCGGGATCACGCTAACGCAGACTAATGGAGAGCGTCGTCGCAAGACAGACCGACGCCATAGTGGAGATCAGGACGGGCTCCTCGCAAGCTAGCAAGCGCTTTTGGAATCAATAGCCACTGTCGGCCAGAACTGCCTGGTACGACTCGAGTTCCCGCTCGTATCCCACGCGTTCTTCGTGTAATGCAAGAATCTCGGCCTCAAGGCGGCCCGTTTGCTCGGATAAGCTCTTAAGATCGGCCAACAGTATGACGCGCTCTTCGGCAGACGACTCCGAGCTAATCAGTGCCGCTTCGGTATCACGGATTTGTTGCTCGACATCGTCCAGTTCGTGATGTCGGGACTCAATCGCCTGGTTGGTAGTGCTGACGCTGCTACGCAAGGCATGCAGATGCCGCCCGTGACGGTACGCGTCGAGGAAATGGCCCTCCTGGTCTGCAGCGCACACGCCCCCGTAGACGCCGCCGTTCGCGCCAAAGGTGAATCCGCGACTCGGTTGGCAGAATTCTCGCAGTCCCTCGTCGCGCCCGTTGCGGTAGGCGACGAAATCCGGCGCAACGCTGTGCTTGGCGCAGGCCTTGCGATGCTGGCCCAGGCGCTCGGCTTTAAACCCTTGTGCGCCATCTTCAAAACCGATGGCATGCCAGTCGCCCATGGCGCATTCGTCGGCGCTCATCGACGCGCAACCGCTTGCCGTCAAGATTACAAATATCGCGGCAACGGCCGCTTTTCCGATTCTCATGTCTACCACTCCCTGGGCACCTGCCGTGCAACACCCTTTAGAAACTGCCGCCGCTGCGCCGGCAGCCCCACCCGATTCTGAAGCCGTGGGGCGGTCATATGACCATGTCTGACCACATGCCAGATCGCTGTGATCTGCGTCACGACCTCGTGACAGAGTTGCGCCTGCGGGATACAAGTATCCGCAAAGTTTGCTTAACGCTCGCTGAAGGTCCTGGCGGCTGAAGACCGCTGATTTGTCGCTGCACTGCGCAATCGCGCGGCGGTCGATACCTGAAGACGGTCGCAATGCTGCCAGCGGGCCTCTGGCGGCAAGAGGTTTGCGCGGCAGGATTGACAGACAGGAACCGTGGAGCGAGCTGCGTGGCCACGCACTGGATCAATGACGCCGACTACCGCGCATCATGTCACGAGAAGCGGCGGGTTATTCCTGTATGCGTAGATCTGGCGATCACTGACTGTCGCGCACCTGAGGCTAGTGAACGTCGGGGCGACCACCGCCGTTTGATGCTCGCCGTGTGCCGGCTTTGGTCTTCGCCTTTTTCTTTGGAGCGCTCTTTTTTCCGGCTGACTCTCGAGGCAGTTTGCCAACGGTCGATGCATACAACTCGTCGAACGCGATCTGCAGGCATTCACTGTAGAAGGCCGGATCCGGCATCATGTCGCGGTCCGCAATCGCGCTGATCGTAATCGTGCCGTTGTAGCTGACCACCGGCTGGAACAATCCCAGACCATGGTATATCGGCCCGAGACCCCAGGATGCAACAAGGCGTGAACCCATGGAATACAGCGGCACGCCGACGCCCGGGATGTTTGTGATCACGGTATTGAAGAGGGGCGGCATCCGCTCTGAGAGACGCGCATTGGCATACATGCGGGCAAACATTCCCGACATTGTCGATGGCAGAAACTCTGCGGCGTCGGCGCCCAACCGCGGACCCATGGTGTGCGCCATTCGTTTCGCCTGCTGACTTTCCTCGCTGATGGCCATCAGGCGACGCAATGGGTCTGCGATGTCGCTGCGAACAGGCAGGCTCATCGCGGTCACGAGATTGCCAGCATCTGCCATTTGGTCTTGAGCCCGCACGGACATCGGGGCCATCGCGACCAGCGACGTATCCGGCAATTCGTCCCGTGATTCAAGATAACGGCGCAATGCGCCACCGCAAATCCCGACAACCACGTCATTCACCGTGGTGCCTGGCACCGAATTTTTTATCGCCTTGATCTTGTCCAGGTCAAAAACGCGACCGTCAAACACTCTGTGTGAGCTCACGTTACCGTTAAAACGGGTACGCGGTACGCGAATGGGCAGTTTGAGCTGACGTGTCCACAGCCCGCCAGCTACTTTCAACAACGAGGGTGCCGAACGCGCAACAAGCTTGCCCATCTTGATCGGCGACGCGACGGTGCGGGCGACGCTCCGCGTCAGCAGTTCCACGCCGGTTGGAATACGCTCTGGACTCCATTCTTTGGGCGCCACTTCGGCTTCTGAATCGGCGGCAAGATCGTGAATCGCTTCAGCAATCTGCGCACCGGACACGCCGTCTATCGCCGCGTGATGAATTTTCAAGAGCAAGGCAAAACTGTCCTTCGGCATGCCTTCGACGTTGTCCAGTCCCTCGATGACCCAGGCCTCCCACAATGGCTTGCGCATGTCGAGGGGACGGGCATGAATTCGTGCGGTTTCAATGCAGAGCTGGCGCCAGTCACCGGGTTTCGGCAGAGCGATATGGCGTACGTGAAATTCCAGGTCGAAATCCGGATCTTCAATCCAGTAAGGATGATCGAGACTCAGCGGAACTTTGACCAGGCGCTGGCGAAATGCGCGTGCCTTGTGCAAGCGGTCCTCGAAGAATTTAAGGATCTGCTTGAAGGTCACATGACTATCCGGCGCCGTGCTCTGATCATAAATCGCAATAGAACCGATATGCATTGGCGTCGCACCGGTTTCCATGGAAAGAAAGGATGAATCAAGACCCGAAAGTTGCTGCATGTTATTTACCTGAAATTTTGCGCGATCCGCTGCTGCGCGATTCGCCGATAGTATTGCCTAAAAAAAAACCTGCTTCTTGCTAATTATCAAACGCTGCCTGTACCGGTCACATTGCCGCGAGGACGGTCACAAACATCGAGGCTTGCAACGTGCTGGTTCCTCCACTGGCAGCTCGACCACGCTTGCCTTGAACGCCCGGCCCTTGTTAGCCAGACATCCGGGGCGAACTGCTCAGCTATACAGTCTACGGTATCGATGAACGTCACGCTGTCATTTTGGCCCCTGAATATGGCAGGAAATTGCAGATGGGCGATGGAGACCCCGCAATCTCGACGCCCTCGAGCGGCTCGCTGGCCGCGGTCGGTCGCCTGCCCGGGTAGCGGCGCGAAACTGCCGCTGACGGGGTCCAGCGAAGTCATTGACCGGACTTATTCATAGCCGCTAGAGCGGCTCAAGCAGCGCCGCCATGCGGTTATTCTCAATTACATCGAGCATTTCATCGGCCAGGCGGCGGCATTCCATCACCGCCCGGCGCCAGTTTTTTTCTCGCTCAGCCGGCGGAAAATTAAGGAAATCTTTTCTGTCCGGGACTTTACCATTCGGTAGTCCCGCGATGAATTCGGGTGACGGGCAAATAAGGATCGTGCGATCTATCGCATGGTCGCTATGGCGCCTGTAGCGCAGCCTTTTGTCAAACCACCCCGGTATCAGTTGATCGAAAAAATGTGGGAACAATGCCAGCTGGTCGGGCTCGCTCAGCGGCAGGTCCAGGTGGTAGTCGATTACGCCGCCGTCCCGGTAGGTTCCCGCGGGCGCACCAACGATGTCACGTACACCCGCCAGCACCAGGGGAATGGCACCCGAAGCCATCACGACTTGCGAGAGATTCTCTGTGGTTAGTGGAATTCGATGCAGGGGAAAGCCCGGCGCATTGTAAAAAGGCGGCATGTCGCGCGTATCGTGAAACAGTGCGCGGGAAAAAAACAGGCCCAGTGAACGACGGCTAACCGCGTTGCTGGCTGCGGCAAGCATCAAGCCGGTCGCTAACAATGGGGGCCAATCGCTCGTCGTCATGCGGCCGCACCTGACCGTCATGACGTGCAGTCGACAACGTCGGTGCTGCAAAATTTGCTCTGCACCCGTTTCACCGATGACGTAGTCGAGGATCTCCCGGGTCTTCGCCGTTATCTCTGCGGTGTCCGGCTTTTCAGAATACGTCTGCGACAGGTACGCCTCTTCGAAGCGCTCGATAGCGGCTAGCGGCTCGTCCTGCGCATAGCAGGCGAAACGCCAGGCACCGATTGAAGACCCTATCAAGTGCACCGGGCCTGCAATTTTCGGGAGCAGGTGGTTGACCATAATGCGGTCGAGTTGGCTGAGGACGAGCCACTTCGCTCCGCCCGAAGCGCCGGCAATCGTGCCGATACGCTCCGCGGCGAAACCGCGCTTGCGAATATCCGCATACGCTGCCGGCCCTGCCTTAAACAGGAGTCCCCTGTCTCGCGTCGCCAAAGTTCCTGTTCCGCAATATTTGTTCCAGCCCACATTCTGCATGACTCCGCGACGGGCGTCAGTATTCTGAGGAACCACCCGTTTCCGCAGAAGGTCCCAGAATAGATAGAATCTGCCATGCGCAGAGCAATTCTCAGGGAACCACATGCGAATCCACTACGTAATCGCGATCGCGGGCATCGGCCTGACGGCATTTTTGGCGTCGGAGCATGCGGTTAGTCACCGGGACACGGCGAAACCACTGTTTGTATCTGTCGCAGGCAGCGACGAGGGCCGGTGCCTGGAAGCAGCCAATGCCTGTCGCACAATCGCTTATGCGCTGCGCCAGGCCGGCAAGGGCTCACAGATTCGCGTGGGTGCCGGACGCTTCAGAATCGAGCGGTCAGAGGACCTGTTCCTGCTCGTAGATGGGGCCATCGAGATCAGCGGCGGCTACGACAGTACTCAGGATTTTGCGAGACGCGGCGACACGCTTTCTACGCTGACAGGCGTACCCGAGGAATATCGCGCGGCGCTGCGCGGTCGCGGCTTTCATGTTATCGCCGACACGAAAGGCGCGGAGACGCCCCTCGCAACTAAAACCGGCAGGCTCCTGGAAGTCCAGGCCAAATTGCAAAAGGGCAATCAAGCGGGAACGTGTGTCAGCGGCAGGGTCGATAATCTCGTCTGCGATCAAGTCGACCTGCTTTCTCATATTCCGCTGAATGCAGTGAGCGCGCGACCGGCAGCGGGTAACGATATCTGGGGATTCCAGGACCTTAATACCGGTCGCGAGTACGTCGTGGCCGGCTACAACCGCGGCACCGCTATCTTCGATGTAACTGACCCGACCGCGCCAGGTGAGGTTGGCTTTGTCGACGGTCAGAACGCGACCTGGCGTGACATTAAAGTCTATCAATCCTATGACGACGCGGCGGCACGCTGGCGAGCCTATGCCTACGTTACGACTGACGGGACCAGCGACGGATTGTTTGTCATCGACCTGAGCGACCTGCCGCATTCGATCCGGCGCATCAGTTATCCCAGCCAGTTTGCCAGCGCTCACAATGTCTACAGCTCCAGCACCGACTTTAGCACCGGGCTGCCGTTGACAGATTCTCCGCATTTGATCATTGCAGGTTCAGGTTTAGACAATGGCCAGTATCGTGCTTACGACCTCGACAATCCGGCAGCGCCCCAGTTTGTTCCTGGCAGCGGGGTCCCGAACTTTCTGACCGGTACAGATTCGAGCTACATGCACGATGCAGCGTCATTGCTGATCACGGACACGCGCAAAGACACCCAGTGCGTCAATGGGGCTGCGTACTGCGAATTGCTGCTCGATTTCAACGAGCAAAAAGTTGCGGTATGGGACATCACTGATATCACCGACCCGCAACATCTGAATGTGAGCAGCTCCGAGTATCCGCAGCGCGGCTACGTACATTCTGGCTGGTGGTCGGAGGATCGGCAGTTTATGTTCGTACACGATGAGCTCGATGAGCAGCGCTCATCGCTGAACACCACGCTGCGTATTTTTTCTCTGGCCGACCTCACGAACCCGCAGCAAGTGGGAACCTGGACCGGACCCACCACGGCAATTGATCACAACGGTTTTGTCCGCGGCAATCGGTACTACATGTCGAATTACGAACGCGGCCTGACGATTCTCGACATTACGAATCCGGGGAGCCCGGAGTTAGCGGGCCATCTCGACACTTACCCGTTCGGCGATGATGCGGGCTTCTTTGGTGCGTGGGGCGTTTACCCGTTTCTGCCGAGCGGCATCATTGCGATCAGCGACATTAACAGCGGTGTTTACCTGGCTGTTGACCGCAGTCGTGACCCGGCGGCGGGCAGCCTCGGTTTCCAATCGGCATCATTCGCTGCAACAGAGGGTCAAACCGGACAATTTTCCGTGCTGCGCAACGGCAACAGCGCAGGCTCTGTCAGTGTCGATATTGAAGTCGTCAACGCAACAACTAACACCAGCGACTATGCGCTGCTGACCTCTACTCTCAGCTGGCCGGACGGCGATAGCAGCGGCAAAACGGTGGATTTAGCGGCAATAGCCGATGGCAGTTCTGAGGCGTTAGAGCTCCTACTGGTACGACTTGTGAATCCAACGGGCGGCGCGACCCTCTCGGATCAGAACAGCGCGCACGTTTATCTCGCGGACGCGGGTGCAACCAGTCAGATAAGAACTTTTTCGAGTGATCTGGAAGTTGCTGAACGCGGCTTTGGCAAGGCAGTCCTGGTATTGCAACGCTCAGGAGCTGCAACGGGTGCGGTCAGCGTGGACTACTCATTGACCGCTGGTAACGCGACA
>JABDKF010000119.1 GCA_013003155.1 Woeseia sp.
GTCGGATAAGCAGCTTGCCCGATTAAAAGCGAGTGCCCGAGGCGGCGCGAGATATCAGCTCGCGAATGGTGCCGCGCGACCCCAAAGTTCCTTTACTTTCGCATCACGTCCACAAGCATCGCGGTAGAACTTGTAGGCGTTCTTCTTCGATTTTGGGCCGCGACGCGTCAGAATGACATCATCCCCCTTGTAATAATCCTGGTGAAAGCCGTCGGCTGGATAGAACGGTTTCGCATTCAGGATCGGCGTGACGATCTTGCGGCCAAGGTCCCGCTCTGCCCTTTTCTTGGCCGATTCAGCGGCGGCACGCTCGGCGCCGTTCGTCACGAAGACCGCAGTGCGATAGCTCTCGCCGCGGTCGCAGAACTGGCCACCGGCGTCGGTCGGGTCGATCGAGCGGAAGAACGCGAAGAGAAGTTGGTCGTAAGTGACTTTCGACGAGTCGTATCGGATCTCAACGGCTTCGTAGTGACCCGTTCCTCCGCCCGTCACTTGCTTGTATGTCGGGTTGGCCACGTTTCCGCCGGTGAAGCCCGATATGACCTCGCTGACGCCTCGGACCATCTCGAAATCCGACTCTACGCACCAGAAACAACCGCCCGCGAAATATGCGCGTTCGTTTGGTGCGGCGTGGGCTTGATTGCACTCGATGGCGATACCGAGGACGATCAGGAGCGCCAGAAGTGGTGCTTTCAGAAGTTGAAAAGTCGGGTTCATTGCTGGATTCCTTTTGCTGGCACCGAAAATGCCAGCGAGTCGTGGCACATAGCAATTCAACCGCGCGTGAGGTCGCGCTTGTGTGAGTTGTGTTTCAATTCTAGCGTTCGAAAAAACGGAGCGAAGCCATGCGCATTGCGATGTGGTCTGGACCGCGCAACATCTCGACGGCCATGATGTATGCTTTTGGAAACAGGCCGGATTTTGCCGCCTGGGACGAGCCGTTTTATGCGGCATACCTTGCCGCGACCGACGTTGAGCACCCGATGCGTGACGCCATTCTGGCAGCGCATGAGACCGATCCCGCAGAGGTTGCCGCGCGTTGCAGGGGGCCGATCCCGGACGCGAAAGAGCATATCTACTTGAAACTTATGCCGTTTCACATGGTTGACGGCTTTCCTCTCGACTGGGCTGATGACTGCGTCAACGTTCATCTCATCCGTCATCCGGCGCGGGTGGTTGCGAGCTATGCGGCCAAGCGTGAGAACCCGAGCCTGCGCGACATCGGGTATTCTGAGCACGTCGCGCTTTACCAACGGCTTCCCGGACCAATTCTGGACAGCGAGGACATACGCAATGACCCCGAGCGAATGCTGAGAAAACTCTGCGGAATCATTGGATTGGAGTTTGATCAGCGAATGCTGAACTGGCCCGAAGGCCCAAAGCCACTTGACGGCGCGTGGGCTCCTCATTGGTATGGTACCGTCCACCGATCCACCGGATTTGCGGGACCCGAAGGGCCTTTGCCCGACTTGTCGGGTGAGCTGGGCGAACTGGTGGAGAAAGCGTTGCCACACTACGAGGCGTTGGCGGAACAGCGCCTTGGTTAACGCAGTGTAGCCACACCGACCTCATCATTGGGCCCAAACGCACCACAGATGACCTAACTAACTGAAAAACAACAAATTGCGACGTCGGTATTGCGTCGGTATAACGTCGGTATTGCGTCGGTGAGACAGGGGCAAACCGAACGATGACCGAGGTCGCCGGGTCATGCGCCGGGAAAAGCCTGCTTGGTTTGGGGTCAGAGGACGTAGCGGCTCATGTCCGAGCCTTTGGCCAGCTCGCCGAGGTTCTCTTCAACGAATGCCGCATCAACCACGACCTTCTCGCCCGGCCGATCGGGAGCGTTGAAGCTGAGATCCTCAAACACCCGCTCGATCACCGTGTAGAGACGGCGCGCGCCGATGTTCTCGATAGATTGGTTTACCTCGGCGGCGATCTTGGCCAATGCCGCAATCCCGTCCTCAGAAAACTCGACATGCACTTCCTCCGTCTCCATGAGAGCAGAGTACTGGAGAGTCAGTGCGTTGTCGGTTTCCGTCAGGATGCGAACGAAATCTTCCTCAGTGAGCGCCCTGAGGTTCACTCTGATGGGCAGGCGGCCCTGCAATTCGGGCAGAAGATCGGATGGCTTGGCGATATGGAAGGCGCCCGAGGCGATGAACAACACATGGTCGGTCTTTACGGGGCCGTACTTGGTCGAGACGGTCGTGCCCTCGATCAACGGCAGTAAATCGCGCTGCACACCTTCTCGCGAGACATCGGCACCCCGGGTTTCCGACCGGGCAGTGACCTTGTCAATCTCGTCAAGAAAGACGATTCCGTTCTGCTCGACTGCTTCCAAGGCGGCTTTCTTGACCGCGTCGTCGTCGAGCAACTTGTCGGCCTCCTCTTGAATCAAAAGGTCGTAACTCTGCGAGACCGTCACGCGCTTCTTGACGGTGCGGCCGGTGAATCCCTTGCCGAAGATCGAGCCCAAATCAAATCCCATCCCGCCCTGCCCCGGCGGCATCCCCGGCATTTCCATTCCTTGGAAGGGATTTGACTGGTCGCGCAGCTCAAGCTCGATCAGCGTGTCGTCCAGCTCACCGGACTTGAGCTTCTT
>JABDKF010000131.1 GCA_013003155.1 Woeseia sp.
ACCGATTAACGTCACCTGCCAATGACAATGCCCGGTATTTCTTCGAGCTGGCTGCTGTCGCGGCGCCGGACGAGCCCGCCGTGCAACAGGGTTTGCAGGTTGTAGCGAGCAGGCTCGTACTCAACGCACGCATCGCGCTGGACAGCGGCGACCTCGCGACTGCGAAGCAACTACTTGCCGAGGCGCGCACACTTGATGCGGAGAGCCAGCAATTGCGCGCAACGGACCGCGCGTTGCGTGAACTCGAGACAAGTCAGGCTGAAACCGCGCAACAAGAATCGACAAGACGCGTCGCGCCAAACCAGGAATCGTCTGACGCTGCTTCGTTGCAGTCGCGCCCTGCCGCTACGGTCGATAATCGTGACGAGAGCACGCGTCCGGCCAACGCTGACGCGCCACCCCAAAATGATGTTGCCGCAGAACTGGAGACAAGCGCAGCAACAGGCACTGCGACCGTCGCGAACGCCGCATCCGTCGCCACGTTAGCTGACACAAAGCCTGCCGCAGTTCCAAATGATGAGACTCCGCCGGTCCCTGGCGACGTGCGAACAGAACCTGCGCAGAGCACGCCGACATCAAGCGAGCCTGAGTGGGCGACAATGGGGCAGCTTACCCGGCGAAATTATGTTGCACCTCTATACCCGCGCAACGCGCAGCGCCGCAACATTTCTGGCTGGGTCAGCGTCGGTTTTACAGTGACGCCGGGCGGCAGTGTCAGCGACCTGGAAATTATCGATTCAATGCCGGGCAAGACATTTAACGAGGCAGCCTTGAAAGCGGTCGGCCAGTGGCGATTTGAGCCCATTATCGAGAACGGACGACCGGTGGCCAAGCGCGTAGCTGTGAAAATGAGGTTCGACCTGCAATAAAACGGCGCCACCAGGGGCTTTTGGACAAAATATTTACCAAACTGGACCTAAGGCCGTGATCCCTATATTCTATGCCCATCGCGATCTCGGTGAGGGAACAGAAGTGACTGCCATGGCCCAAAAAACCGAAGAAAAACCCGCGGGCAAAAGTCCGCGCCGACAGCAACAGCGAAGCCTTTTCACGCAACGCAAACTCCTGGACGCAGCCCTGCAGGCGTTTGCGGAAAACGGTTACCAAGGAACCTCCACGCGCGATATCGCCGAGCGCGCCGGCGTGCATCATCCTTTGATTACCTATCATTTTAAAAACAAGGAACAGCTCTGGCGCGCCGCGGCTGAACGGGTCTTTTCAAGCTTTATCCGCGTACTTTTGACCGTGCAGGAAGAGACCCGGAAAGAGCCGCCCAGTGAACGCATGGCGGCAACCATCCGCGCTTACGTCTATTACGCGGCCGAAAACCCGGCGTTGCACAAGGTACTGTTTCAGGAATCCAGCCACTCCAACCCGCGACTGGAATGGCTGATCGATACCTACATGAAACCGTTATTTGAAGTGGCGTCCGCCGATCTGGCAGAACTTCAGGAAGAGGGAATCGCGCCGCCCGGTGACCCTGCCCTGCTGTTCAACATGATTCGAGTCTCGGCGGGGGCGCTGCTCGCATTGAGCACTGAGCTGAGAGGCTCGAGTGGTCTGGATCTCGATGATCCCGCGAAAGTTGAAATGCTCGCCGATATGATCGTCAACATTTATTTGCCGGGCCGCGCAGCCAAAAACCACTGACAAGGTTTAGGCGGCGCCGTCTGCCGTAAGCTCCCGGTGCATTTCCGCCACTATCGAAACCGCAATTGACGCTGGCCCGCGACCGCCGATGTCCAGGCCGGCTGGCCCGTGCAGCCTGTTCTCCAGCGCTTTTTTGTTGTCTTGTAAATCGTCCAGTAACCGTGCCCGGCGCGCCGGGGGGCCGAGCAGCCCTATGTAAGGAATACCGGTGCCAGCCAGTGCCGCGAGATAGCTGCGATCCGTTACCAGGTGATGACTCATTACGATCGCAGCGCTGAAGCGATTAAGGTCGAGCGCCGAGGCAAGCTCATCCGCGGGAAAGCAGCAGACGTGTTCGGCCGTGCGGAAATCACCATTCGCGATGTACGCTTTGCGGTGATCCTGAACGGTCACGCGCCAGCCGAGTTCCGCGATGAGTCGCACCAACGGTTGCGCGTCAAGCCCGCCGCCTAATACCAACACTCGCGGTGGCGGCGGCAGGTAGGCAAACAGCACGTCGATCTTATCGCCCTGCCACTCAAGCTGTCGCAGGGATGTTTGTTTTTTTTCCAGCGCTCGTTGCAACGGCTGATGCAGCACTTCGGCCAGGGGTGCCGGGATATCGACGCCCCGCGATTCACCTGACAGTAGCGCAAGAGCGGCACCCGGGCGGATGGCCGCATGTTTTGACTGGATAATTGTCGCAAGCGCGCCAGGCAGGTCCCCCCTTAATATGTCGGCGGCCGCGGCGAATGGTTCGTAGTCATTTGCCTTGTTTAGGCGCTGCAAAAAAATGCGCATGACCCCGTCGCAACCCACACCGAGTCCCCACAGATCGTCGTCGCTGCCGCCCAGATTAAAAGAAATTGCCTGCGCCTCGCCGCTCGTTAACACGGTCGCCGCGCGTTCCGCCAGGTCGCCCTCGAGGCAGCCGCCGGACAGCATGCCCTGAAAGTTACCCTCGTCATCAATGAGCATTTGTGCGCCAGATTTGCTGTAAGTCGAACCCGCCGTTTCGTAAACGGTCGCCAGCACCAGGTCGCGCTGCTGGTCACGCCGCTCGTCAAATACGCTCAGCAGCTGCCGGCTGTTCATGCGGCGCGGCGTCGGATAGTAATCTCGAACAACAACATGCGGGCACGCTCAGCCTTGCGCAGCGACAACAGCACGCTGCGCCAGGACTTTCACGAGGTCTGCACGGTATTCCGGACTTGCGTGCATATCACTGTTGAATCCAGCTGACGAGACGGCAATATCGACCAACGCGGCGGGCGCAAAGTTCTTGTCGAGTGCCGCTTCCATTTCCTGCTGCCGAAAGACGCAAGACGCGACCCCGGTTACTGCAACACGGATGCCGCCCGATGAACGGACTACCATTACGCCGGCAATCGCGTAGCCAGATGCCGGATTGGCAAACTTTTCGTAGGCAGCACTGCCAGCCACGGGAAAACGAATCGCCGTAATGATTTCAGCAGGCTCCAATGCCGTCTCAAACATCTCCAGGAAAAATTCATCAGCGACGATCTCGCGCTTTTGCGTAACGATAATTGCATTCAGCCCGAGAACCGCCGCCGGATAGTCCGCCGCCGGGTCGCTATTGGCAACGGATCCGCCCAGGGTACCTCTATTTCGCACCTGCGGATCACCGATATTGCCTGCCAGCAACGCCAAAGCAGGAATTTTCTCGCGAATGATCGGATGCCCCGCAACTTCTCCATGGGTCATCATCGCACCGATCTCAACATAGCCATCTTGTTCGCGCACGCCGGCCAAGGACTTTATGCTACCCAGGTCGATTAGCACAGACGGTTGGGCCAATCTCATTTTCAGCGTTGGCAACAGCGTCATGCCTCCGGCCAGCAACGTGGAATCATCATTCGCCACCAGCAACTTTTCTGCCTCGGGCAGAGTCGCGGGTCGGTAGTAGTCGAAGGGCATCACGACTTCAGACTCTTGAGCCGCGCCGCGATCAAACCCGTGCACCCGTCATGGCGCGTCCAGCGGCTTTGACGGCGCGGATAATGTTTTGGTAGCCCGTGCAGCGACACAGATTGCCTTCGAGCCAGTGACGAATTTCCTCGTCGTCCGCCTGCGGATTTTTTTGCAATAGTTCAAGCGCACTCATAATCATGCCGGGCGTACAGAAACCGCATTGCAGTCCGTGTTCGTCGCGAAAAGCACTTTGCAACGGGTGCAATGAGTCACCCTTTGCCAAACCTTCAATGGTAACAACGCTTGCCCCTGCAACCTGCGCCGCCAAGAGACTGCAGCTCTTGATTGAGCGATCGTCAACGTGAACGACACAGGCGCCGCATTGACTGGTATCGCAGCCAACGTGAGTGCCTGTAAGTGCAAAGGTGTCACGGAGCATATCTACAAGCAGTGTTTGCGGCGCGACGCTAGCGGTTACCTTTTCGCCGTTTAATTTAAAACTTATTTCCATCGCAATGACCGAAGTGATCCGCTCCATGGGCGGCAATGCTGAACTACTTTTAACCTAACCAAGCAAGAACCAAAGCATTAACAACACCCCGGCTACAACGGCGACTCTCACCCAGATCTTCGGGCTGTCAGCTTTCTTTGACGTGCCGAAATCATCTTTGCTTGTCTCACCACCTTGCAATTCGCGCGACAAGTTGTTGAAAAATTCATCGGCAGTCTTGCGCGTAGCGCCAACAACGAGCCGGGAACCCACTTGCGCAAGTTTGCCCCCTACCTTGAAATCTGCGCGATAGCGCAAGAGTGTCTCGGCGCCATCTTCTGCAAGCTCGACATCAGCGCGACCGCGACCAAACCCGGTTGCACCTGCCTTGGCTTCGCCGGTCAGAGCATAACGCTGCGGCGGATCGAGGTCCTCAAGCTTGAGATGCGTGTCAAAACGCGCCTTTACCGGACCGATCGCAGCGGTAATGCGTGCCTGCATTGCTGTGTCAGATTTTTTTTCAATGCTTTCGCAACCCGGGATGCACTTCTGCAGCATCCGCGGATCGTTAAGCGCCTCCCACACACGCTCGCGCTTGGCGCCAATTCGGTATTCACCCGTGATGTCCATAGTGACTTCAGGTCATAAGCTGCAAAAGGCTGATGAATATACCATCGTAGCTGGAAGGTCGCTCAAGCATCAGATGAGTCCCGCCAATTGTACGGCGGCAACGATCGCAGTGTGATTGCCGGGGGCCATCAGATGAACGCCGGCAACGCCGGGAATATCCCGCGCCTCCTGCATGAGCTCCGCACAAATCTCTATGCCCTCTTCACGCGGGTCGCGTGCGGCCTCCATGCGCCGAATAATTCCATCCGGCATAACCGTGCCGAACAGGTTGTCGCGCATCCAGCGTGCGCCGTCCGCCGATCGCAGCGGCCCCAATCCGACGAGGAAATACAACTGCTCTGTCAGGCCGTGGTCGGCTAACCGCCCTATATAGCGCCGCAGCAAGTCGATATCAAAGCAGTATTGGGTTTGCACGAAATCGGCACCTGCGCGCTGTTTCGCAAGCAACGCATCGGGTACCCAGTCGGTTGGCGGCTCGCAGGGCATATCCGCTGTTCCACAAAAGAAATTGCCCGAGGTCGTCGGCGAGCTGGCAGCGTCCGCATCGCCCGACATCCCCGGTTTCTTGATCGCCGCTAACAGGGTGCGCGAATTGAAATCGAATACGGGCGTCGCGTCGTCACCTTCCCGAATCCCGTCTCCGGAAATCACGAGGACATTGTTGATGCCAAAGGCAGCGGCACCGAGCAGGTCGCTTTGAATCGCAATACGGTTGCGATCCCGGCAGGTCACTTGCAAGATGGGCTCGATCCCCTGCTGGCGGAGATGTATGGCCGCCGCCAGACTCGACATGCGCACCCGTGCTCCGGCGCCGTCTGTCAGATTGACCGCAGTGACCGCGGTTTTCAGCAGCGCTGCTGCCTCACTAAGCGATTGCAGCTCGGCAGCGCGTGGCGGAGTCAACTCCGCGGTAACGGCGAAATGACCGGATTGGAGACAGTTGCGCAAAGCGCTGCGTGAGTCATCCGGCATGCGACGGTGCCCTACATTGTCGGCATTGAAAATTCGGCGCCGGCACGAATGCCAGTTGGCCAACGCGACGTGACCGTCTTCATGCGCGTGTAAAAACGCACGCCCTCCATGCCGTAAATGGCGCTGTCACCAAACAGCGAGCGCTTCCAGCCACCGAAGCTGTGGAACGCCAGCGGTACCGGAATAGGAACGTTAACCCCCACCATCCCGACCTGGATACCGTTTACGAATTCGCGCGCGGCGTCACCGTCGCGCGTAAAAATTGAGGTACCGTTACCGTATTCGTGATCATTGACGAGACCTATTGCCTCGTCAAAACTCCCGGCACGCACCATTGTCAGCACCGGACCGAAAATCTCCTCCTGGTAGATGCGCATGCCCTTCGTCGCATTATCGAATAACGACGGGCCGAGAAAATAGCCGCTGCTTTGAGTGATATCGTGCGCGCGACCGTCGATCACCAGTGTTGCGCCCTCTTCGACGCCAATATCGATGTAGGACCGAACCTTGTCACGATGCTCCGCCGTAATCAGCGGACCCATATCATTGTTGTTATCACTGCCGGGGCCCACGCGCAGCGCTTCAATGCGTGGCTTGAGCGCGGCGATCAGGGACTCAGCCGCGTTGCCAACGGTCACGACGGCGGAAATCGCCATGCAGCGCTCGCCGGCAGACCCGTAGGCGGCCCCCACCAGCGCATCCGCTGCCTGGTCCATGTCAGCATCCGGCAACACCACGAGATGATTTTTTGCGCCGCCGAGCGCCTGTACCCGTTTGCCGTTTTGCGATGCCGTGCGATACACATGTTCTGCAACCGGTGTGGAACCGACAAAACTGACGGCAGCAACCTCCGGCGCCTCGAGCAATGCGTTCACGGCAACGTGATCACCCTGCACGACGTTGAAAACACCATCGGGCAGGCCGGCCTCCTGCAGCAGCTCGGCCCATTTGAGCGAACAGCCCGGATCTTTCTCACTGGGCTTTAAAATAAACGTATTGCCGCAGGCGATTGCCAGCGGAAACATCCACAGCGGCACCATCGCCGGGAAGTTAAACGGCGTGATACCCACGCAGATTCCCAGCGGCTGACGGAGCGAGTAGGTATCAATGCCGGAACCGACCTGCGGCGAGAACTCACCTTTCTGCAAATGGGGAATGCCGCAGGCAAATTCGACAACTTCGAGACCCCGTTGAATGGACCCGTGCGCATCGTGCAACACCTTGCCGTGCTCCTGAGTGATAAGCGCGGCTAGCTCATCGCGGTCACGTTCAATCAGCTCTTTCAAGCGGAACATGACCTGCGCGCGTTTCATCACCGGCGTTTGTGACCAGCCCGGAAAGGCCTGCTGCGCAGCAGCGACAGCTGCTGCAACATCGTCGTTGGTTGACATCGTCACCGTTGCGCATCGTTTACCGGTGGCGGAATCAAAGACGTCGCCACTGCGCCCTGAATCAGACTCCACCGCGCGGCCGTTGATCCAATTCGCAACGTGACGTACTGCGTTCAATGCGGATGCTGTTTGTGCCATGTCAAATAATCCTGTAACTCAGTCTTTACCAATCAGGTCCGAAGCGCACGTCGCACTGTCTCGATTATCGTCTCGATCTGCTTTTCGTCGATAATGAGCGGCGGTGAGAATGCAAGCGTATCGCCGGTCGTGCGAATGATAACGCCATGGTCGTAACAATCACGGAAGATTTGCATGGCGCGCGCCGTTGGCTGACCATCGATTGGCGTCAGTTCAACGGCGCCTAACAAGCCGTAATTACGCACATCGATCACGTTCGGCTCGCCCTTTAGACTATGCAGCCCGTCGGCCAGCACCTCGCCCATCTTTCTTGCGTTGTCGAACATGCCTTCAGATTCGTAGACGTCTAACGTTGCACAGCCTGCTGCTGCCGCGAGCGGATGGCCCGAGTAGGTGTAGCCGTGAAAGAACTCGATCGCGCCGTCCGGCCCCGTCATGAACGCGTCGTAAATATGCCCTTGCGCGAGCACAGCACCCATTGGCACCGTGCCGCTGGTAAGACCCTTTGCGCAAGTCATTAGATCAGGCGTAACGCCAAATTCTATAGAGCCGAAGGCATTGCCGGTACGACCAAAGGCAGTGATCACTTCGTCAAAAATCAGCAGAATGCCGTGTCGGTCGCAAATCTCGCGCAGGCGTTGCAAGTATCCTTGCGGTGGCAGCAGCACCCCGGCCGAACCTGAAATGGGTTCAACGATTACAGCGGCGACGTTGGACGGGTCATGCAGCGCGATTATGCGCTCCAATTCATCGGCGAAGTGGGCACCCCAGGTCGGCAATCCGCGTGAAAATGCATTGTGTTCCAGATCATGGGTATGCGGCAGGTGATCTACGCCCGGCAGCATTGAGCCAAACATCTTGCGATTCGGTGACATGCCGCCAACCGAAATACCGCCAAAACCAACACCGTGGTAGCCGCGTTCCCGCCCGATAAATCGCGTGCGCGTTCCCTCGCCGCGCAGCCGGTGGTAAGCGAGCGCCATTTTCAGCGCTGTGTCGACAGACTCGGAGCCGGAATTTACGAAGAAAGCATAGTCGATTCCTTCCGGCGCCATCTTGACAAGCTTGTTGGCAAGTTCGAACGCCGTCGGATGCCCCAGCTGAAACGCCATCGAGTAATCAAGCTTCTCGGCCTGCGCCTTGATGGCTTCAACGATCTTGGGATGACAGTGCCCTGCATTGCAACACCAAAGGCCCGCGACCGCATCGAGCAGTGCACGACCATCATGCGTAAAACACTGCATACCTTTCGCCGAGGTAATCAGGCGCGGATGTTGTTTGAAATAACGGTTGCCAGTGAACGGCATCCAGTAGGCAGTGAGATCCGGCAGATCAGTCTGCAGCTGCTCGGCGGCGTTGTTCGACATAATTCCCTCTGAATCAAGTAGCGCAGGTCGCAAAGTCAATTGGTCAGACAGATAGTAATCTACCCCGGCCATCGAGTGATACCGATACGGCATCTTTCAGCCGCCGCTATCCTGCCTTTACGAGGTATCGCGGGCGGCGTACAGGCCGATGATTTCCATGGCAATACTGGCACCGGCGAGCGCCGTAATCTCTGCGACGTCGTAGGCAGGCGCCACCTCGACAACGTCGCCGCCAATGATGGCAATACCCTGCAGGCCGC
>JABDKF010000145.1 GCA_013003155.1 Woeseia sp.
ACTGGTGCCGAAGCGAAATCACCTTTCACCGAAGTGCGCTACTATTTATCTCACCGCCCAGAAATAGCTTTGCAGGGAGAATATTCATAATATTCTAGTTCTTCGTGGATTGGAGTAGACACATGACAACTTCTGAAGAGTCTGGCGTTTGGGCGAAACGGTTTACTGGCTTTACGACGGTCCTTTCAACAATTGTTGCAGTACTGGTTGGAATCACCACGCTGAAGGTCAACGATGTAGAATCCAAACTGCAGACAATCGAATCTGAATTGCGCGTACGTGAAAGTGAGCGTGAGCTTATCTTCCGCCTCTTTGCGTCAGTAACGGATACGCTCAAAGCCAATGACGGACGCCAGATTCGAGCGACCAAGAATGTTGTAAGTGCGCTCGCACCTGCGAATCTCCGTGATGACTTTCTCGCAATTCTGACGGCAGCGGAGGGCGAGATATACGACCGGGAGCAAGCCGAAAGCGGCCGCTTGCCAACTGTGAGCAGGCCGACAGGAGATCAGTCGTCGGTGTCGTGGGGTGACTGGGATATTGATATTTTCTGGTGCAGCGGATCTGGCGCAATCGCGCAAAATCAGGCGGATCGCTTGCAGCAGGCAATAAAAGCCGACAAAGCTGCCGGCCGCATTCGCTCACGCATCCTCCCTGACGCTCGCAAAATCGAACAGGGTTTTGGCGATGTCTTCGGCTACCAGGTACGCGCCGACGCGGATGACGAGGGCGAGCTCGCCATGGCTGAAGAGGTGGCCAATTTTTCGTCCGCCTATCTTCTGCAGCGGCCGGACGTGTTGCCGATGAAGCAAGCCAACCCGACGAAATGGTATCTGAGCGTCTTTGTTTGCCCGGAGCTGCAGGCATCTGGAAATGTCTCAGACGACTAAACAACTCGGATACAGCAATCTTGTTGCCTGGATCAGGGGTTTTCGTTTTTCAAAAGGCTACCAGGGGACTGAGCAGGCATTTGCGTCCCTCGGGAAGAATTCTTGGCTAGGAGTTTCGGTGAATATTCAAGAGTCAGGCTGATGAGGATTCCCATTGCTGCCAGATTATTCTTAACTATACTGGTACTAGTTGGTACTTGGCGCGCAAACGGACTATGGTGCTACGGGATAAAAGAACAAAACTTTGCAGCCTTTTCGAGACGATCCAGAACAGCCAGCGCAGAGCCGAACCTCGGCAAAAGAAAATAAAAGCTAATCGGCTCGTAGGTTAAACGCTGAAGCGAGCAATGGAGTTTCCATGAGCACAACGAAAAATTACTTTGTGAATGCTCAGACAATTATTGTCATCGTCGCTATTCTGGCGTGGGGCTGGATGACTTTTTTCCATGACAAGATGTTTCCGGAGGAAGCGTCGCCGCGTGCGGAGATCAGCCATGAGATTTTTTCGACCTGCCTGAACAACCAGCATCGATTGGTTCGGGTAGGAGCCGCAGTACGCAATATTGGTGCGGGCCCGCTTAAATTATCAGCGAGCAATCATTCAATCGCCCAGGTCTCGCCGCCGCCCACAGAACAGGATCTTGCAAGCGTTGAACGGGATGTCGGCATTGCGGGAAGCAAGCCGGGACTGATTGTCTGGCCGGAATTCTTCGAAGGCCCGGGCAATTCGCTGGACATTGTACTGCAGCCGGGAGAATTACATGAGGAGTTTCATGATTTCGTGATTGCCCCATCTGCGAAAGTTGTCGAGGTCAAAAGTTATTTCGCAAATGACGTGCAAAACCAAAAAGACGAGAGGATGAACTGGGAAGAAACACTAAAAACAATCTACGATGCCGGCGCGGCGGCTTGCCGCTGATTATTACTTGTCACGGCACATAGTCATGGCCTGTTCCCCGGTGCTTACTTGTCGCAAAGTTGACCCAACTCATGCGTAATGAGCTCCACCTTAAATTCCTGATCTTATTGGTAGTGCTCGGCGCACCGCTGCTGGCAAATGCTCAATCCAGTCTACGTTTCTCTGTCGTGCCGGGCGATGAGAGCGGTTTAATCGGCGTTGGGACGACGAACACGGATTTTCGCTTTTCAGTTAACGCTGCCGGCGCGCTGTGCTATCAGATTGATTTCGGTGATGGCAACCGCACGGCAAGTTCACCGCCGTCGTCGACCGGCATGGCCTTACACCCCCACAGTTTTGCACGGCCCGGCAGATACGTCGCAACCATGCGTGCTTGGTGGCCGGACGCTGACGTAGATTTCGAGTCTGTTGACTGCAGCGCTGACCTGAGTGCACTGCCAGCTCCGATCGAGCTGCGTTTACAGATCGTCGTGCGTCCGCCCAGCGCTATTCCGCAACCCGCGAGGCCGACCGCCATATTCTCGGTCGCGCTGAGCGGTCCGGCTACTGCGGCGGACGGTCCGTCCGACGCCGACGCTAGAGACTTCACGTTTACTGCTTTCGTGACGGGAGCGCGTCGCTACCAAATAAACTACGGCGACGGAGTCGTCGAAGCGGAGCTATCGCCCCAATCTGTCGGTGATGGCGTTATTCGCAGGCATCAATATGAAGACCCGGGGTCGTACCTGGCCGTGCTTACAGCGCGCAGTGGTTCAGGCGAGTTGGTTGAACTGGTACGCCAGGTCACTGTGCAAGAGCCTGTCTCGATCGTCCCGGTTCAATGGCCGACAACGCGTGCCGCGCCCACGTTGCCTGAAAAGGGCGACAGATCAGACTTCTTGGCATGGCTGTTATTACTCGCCGCGATTATTGCGAGCCTGCGATTCGGTGGCTCGAGTCCTGTACCAGCCGATCCCCTCACGTTTGAGGCGACGCGTGATCGGGGGCGCAGCACGGTGACCGGCGGGAAAGCCGCAAGCGATGCGGTATCAGTGCGGTTAAGAACCAAACAGCCCGAATTTGAAATTTCAAAAGAGGCTGCCACACTGGATGCTCAATCTCGTCCGAACCCGAAGTAAAAAAAGATCAAATGCACAGGAGCAATTGGCAATGACGATGACACTCGCTGAAGCACTGCGTGCTGATAATGAGCAAGCGCTTGATCTTGATAACGAAGCAGTCAGCGCGGGCTATGACAAGGCTGCGGAGAAACTCAACAATGAAGCGCAAGATGAAGATCGCGGCGACCTTGACGTGGGTGCGTTTAAAGGTCCGTTAAAGAAGGCGCTAATCAGGTCACTGAACATCGCGCTCGACGATATCCTGGCGCAGGCCTGGAGCGGCTGGGCAGAGCTGCGGAAATATGCCGATCCGGAGCAGACGCCGCCTGACGCAATCAACGTCGTCTCGGTGGCCAACCACAGTATTACCTCAACGCACGCGCCGTCAGTCGGCGTGTTTGTGCACGGCGTGGAAGTACACAGCTTTAATTTTGAAGTGGCTGCGCAATTTGATGTGGAGGGCATCAATCTCGAAGTTCAGGGTGGCAAGATTACAGAGATACATGTCGGAAGATTGAATTGTGGTGGTTCCATCATGCTTGGAGACCGTGCCATCCTGGAAAAGGAAATTGGTACGGTCGAGATTCCCGGTAGCCTCAGGCTGGCAAAGCCCGTCGCCATTCTTTGGGGCAATGCTCAGGACAAGCCGCATTAGCCATACTGGCCTGTCAGAACTCCAGGCCTAAATCCCGCACAACTTCCATGGTCACGTAGTTATTGCCGGACGACAGGCGCTTCTGCTTCGCGTAGCGCTGCACCGCATTCATCGTGCATTTACCGATAACCCCATCGACCTGGCACGCATTGCCGCTCGTTCCACATTGGCACGCGCCTTTTTCATTCAGCGCCGTTTGCAACGCCCTGACGTTGTCACGGGTCATATTTACGTCGCAGAGAACCGCGCGCCACTCTGTGTGCAGGTCACGAACTTTTTCCTGCCGGGTTACCTGGGTGAACTCTGCAGGAACTGCTATACGGCGCTCTGCCGCGGGCTCCAGCAACTTTCTGACCGGAACTTCTGCATATTCAGCCGGGATCGTGATTTCACGGGTCGTTTCCGGTTGAACCAGCCTGGTTACCTCGACCGTGCGGTATTCAGCCGGTATTGTAATTTCGCGTTTTGTCGCCGGCGTCTTTAATACCGTTCTCTCAACCGTCTTGTAGACCGGTTCCCGAACCGTGCGCGTCGTTGTGTAAGCGGCTTTGACGAGTACCTCTTTCTCGAAAGTCTTTTTGACTTCGGGAATCACGACGAGGCACATCAAATCCCCCGTATCCTCCATACGAGTCTCAAGGATTTCGTAGTCACCAACTTGATCGCCGGCGCTGGCCGCACCGGCAGACGCGGGCCTGCCACGCGCACCTAAATCTGAGACCAGTTTCCATTCTGTGTGCTCTGGAACAACCACTGTCTCTGTTACCGTTTTGTACTGGGCCGGTATTTCCACGGTCTCGGTGACCGCAGGCTCAACCAGCATCTCAACCTGAATGGTTTCATACACGGCTGGCACAACCTCAAGTTTGGTCACCTCGGGTTTAATCAGCACCTGTTCCCTGACGGTCTCATACTTTGCAGGAATTACCTCCAGGCGGGTGGACGCCTCTTTTATCAATACTTTTTCCGGCGCAGTCTCATAGCGCGCCGGAATGATTTCTATGCGTTCAGAGGCTTCTTTCTTGACTTTTAATTCAGCAACCGTGGCGTACTGTGGGTAAACGATCACGCGGGCATAGCATTCGCCTGGCTTTGGGTCGGGTGGGATCAAGCCGCCGTTGTCGCGACCGGCGTTTGTTTGCGCCAGGGCTTCAGTTTCTTTGAGCAGTGCGCTTTGCGCTTCGAGCTGCAATCGAAGTGCCCGCAGCGCTTCGTCTTTGCGCGCCAGTTCTGTCTTTTGCGATTCAAGCTCGGCAGCCGCATTTTGGTTTGCTGCATTTGTAGAATCCCACGGGGCGCTCGCGCAGCCCCCAACACACAACGTTATTAACGCGAAAGCTGCCGCGATCGCGGGTTTATTTTTTTTGATGTCTGTTAGTCGCATATTCTTGTACCCCCATGACTATGCTGCCATGCCAATGTGCAGTGCGCAGGCTTGTTTGTACATAACACAATGCTCTTAAGATCCTCATATCGAAGGGCATCAGCGTAGAGAGTCAGTTAGCCCCAATCGCAACGTCCTCGCCGGCATGTATAAAAGCGGGTTGGCCTTGTTTGCCCTTTTTCACTGCAATCTCGAAAGCTGTTTTTACCGACGCCATTTCGTTCAAGGCCGCATAGAAATTACGAGTAAATTGCCTGGCGACGACGTCGCGGATTGCGTGTGTAGTGCCTATCGCCGCTGGCACTACATCGCAAATCGACTTTGCGAGCGTGCCACTATTGCAAGCATTCAGAATAACCAGTGTTACGCTCGAGTTGCGAAGCAAGTCTTTAAGAGCTGCAGTTGCAAGGTAGTCCTTGCGGCGACCACTGCCCCTTAGCTGCAGGCCCTCATCCTCAGTCACGTGCCCGCTAAAATGGAGAATATCGAAGCAGAGAGAGCTGTCCGACGGACTAAGAGCATCTCGTAGATCAGCAATTTCCGCTGCCGGCAACACACGCAGCTCGTGTTTTCCCGATTCCGCAAATTGCTGCAGTGATCGATGCTCCCGCTCAATATCCATATACGCATGAGCGGAATTGGCTGAGGCAAAGAGTATCTTCATTTGATCCCTGGCTATATCTCGAACGGCCGTTGCGCGATGAATTCGTCCAGAGCACTCCTGGATGATCCTTCAATGCGAACAAAATTTGGTACCTGCAGGAAAACTCTGCTCGCGTCACCGTTCGCCTTGTCAACCGCCCGGTTGTAATTAGCTTGCAGCTCATCTCTTATTTTTCTCGCAAGGTCTCCATAGCCGCCTTTGAACTTGCCCTTGTCCCATACTTTGAGCAGGGCAACGGTAAACACGCCGCCATCGTCATAGCCCATCGCGTGCTCGTAGTCCTGGCAGGCTGAGAACAGAATGCGGCTTGCCTTGAGGGGCGGTGGTGGGTTTTTCAGGCTGCGCTGAATCTCGTCGTAGTCTTTTTTTCTGCCCAGGTAAACGGCGACTGCCGTGCGTTCTTCCATTTCGCGAAGCTCGCCACGTTCGAGTCGGCGTTGTCTCTCAGCAGTTGCCGAACTTACCGAGCGCGTCGCCGAGCCGCTGTGGCAGGAATCGGACATCACCACGAGCTTTACCCCTTTGGCAAACTCGGCATAAAGTTCGCGCTGCTCGTCGTCGAGGAACATCCGATCGTACAAACACCAGGTCTCGTCCTCTCCATCAGCTTCGTCGCCAGACAGATCCTCAACCTGCGCGCCGTGACCGGAATACGACATCAGGAAAGTATCGCCGGCTTTTAGCTTCTTCGCGGCACGTCTAATGTAGTCGATGACGTTGCCCGTGGTGGCCTGCCTGGTCTTGAGAATCTTCGCGTCAAACTTCTGACTTTTTGCCAGCTTAAACATGTTTTCCGCGTCAAGTTCGCAGCTCGACAGGTTGCCAACCCAGCCGATACTGAAGGCGGTATTGCCAAAGCTTACCGGATTGTAGTCTTTGCTTACGACCACGTAGCGTCGGCCATAGGTCGGCTTTAGCGGATAACCTTCCGGATCAACTTCGTTGACGCCAATGTGTAACGAAATACCTTTGGCCATTATCTATTCCTCACAATGTTGGCGAGCAATGCGATCCCGTGGGCCGATTGCACACGGGAATAGCGGGCAGCCGCCCACCTGTCCCCTGCGGTCGACAGGATTCCGCCTTCTAGGTTAGTTCGTTTGGCGCGCACCGGGTAACCGCGGGTGCGCGCCTGGCCAATCTAATTTAGCGATTGCGGGGTTCACCCGCACCGCGAGGTTCGCCTGCACCGCGGGGTTCACCCGCACCGCGGGGTTCGCCTGCGCCGCGGGGTTCACCCGCACCACGAGGTTCGCCTGCGCCGCGAGGTTCACCGGCACCGCGCGATTCACCGCTATCTTCTTTAGTAGTTTTTTTCTTGTCTGACATGACTATTCCCCTCTGTATCCTGATTTAGCCTGCACTACCACCGTAGCATATTCCGTGGGTGGCAAGCCTGAAACCCGATCAACCTTGAGGCTCGGCGAGCAGGGCGGCGTAGCCGGGCTCGCTCCGTAAAGGTGCAAAATCAGGGTTATTCGCGAGTAACGCGCGAGGCCACCCGGCTTCTACGGTTTGTTTGAGATTCTCGTAGGCGCCTTGCAAATCACCAAGTTGCATGCGAACTCGCGTGGCGAAGTAATACGATGTTGCGTCCGAGTTGTTCTCGAGCAGTTGACCGATGCGCGCCAAGGCCTCTTCCGAACGGCCTGTATAAGCATAGTACATGCCAAGTTGTCCCACGCTGCGCCAATCTGTTGGATTGATTCTAAGGTGGCGCTCTGCGAGTTCGATCGCAGTGTTGTAGGCATTTTTTGCTTCTTCTTCCTTACCGTCGATGAAGCGATAATCATCACCCAGGAATCCCCACGATGCGTGAACTTCCGGAGCAATTTCGATGGCGCTCACGTGGTCCTCGGCAGCTTGCTCAAACTCTCCCAGGTAGAAGTAAACGAGTCCTCGATTCATGTAGGTCCAGCGAGAGGGAAGCGGCGACGCATTAAACGCGTCTTTAGCTTTTTGGAATTCGCCGATCTGCAGGTAGTTGATCCCCAGGTTATCGAAGCCAATACCGCTGTCGGGAGCAAGCTCGGTGACCTTGGTATGACGCTGTATCGCTTCGTCAAAACGGGACTGGCGATACAGGAAATTGCCGAATGCCCGGTGCACTCCCCAGTAGCCACTTTCAGTTTTGTCCGCCTTCCGAAACATGGCTTCCGCGAGCTCCGGATTGCCTTGCTCCGCGTAGGTTTGCGCCAGAGCGAGATACGGGGTAACAGCGTTCGGTTGTGCTTCGATCGCGGCTTCCAGCTCCAAAATAGCGCTCTCGAACCGGCCGCTTTCGCGGTAAAGCTCGCCCAGGGCGACAAGTACTTCCCACAAGCTGTCGTCGAGCGTCAGCGCGCGGTGGCAGGCGGCCTCAGCCAACTGAAAGGAGTCCGGCGCCCTGGCGAACTCGTAGGCGCTCATGTGCGCTTCACACAATCCCGCGTAGGCTTCTGCAAATCGCGAGTCGAGATCTATCGCTCTGTCGAACAAATTGACTGCACTGGCAAGCGTTATTTCTTCAGCGGGTTGTCGTAGATATTCACGCCCACGCAAATAAAACTCATAGGCCTCCAGGTTTTCGGTGGGCCGTGCGTCAATCATGACGCGAGACTCGGGAGACAATACCGGAACTATCGATGTCGCAACCGACTGGGCAATGTCGCTCTGGATGTCGAGGATTTGTTCAAACTCCTGATCGTAGGTCTCACTCCACATCAGGTTATCAGTCTCGGTATCGTCCAGAGTTGCTGTAATTCGCACGCGGTTGCCGTCGCGACGAACGCTGCCAGAAAGCACATGGCCTACCATCAGCGTCGAGGCAATGGTGCCTATGTCAACATCCTTGTCCTTGTAATAGAAAGACGCGGTACGGGAGGCAACCTTGAGCTCGCGGACCCTGCCGAGGACGCTCAGCAGTTCGTCGGCAAGCCCGTCCGCGAAATATTCATCGTCAGGGTCTCTACTGAGGTTCTTAAATGCCAGCACCGCGACAGAAACGGGCTCTGGCGCATTCAGGTTGGCAATGCCTTTTACCACGTAGTTTTCGTAGACCAGAAATACCACTGCCATGACCAGCAAACTAATAATCGCGCCATCCAGACGCCTGCCCGTTAGCCAATGAATGCTTGCCTGTCGCAGTACGTCGTCACTGCGCTTCAAACCCACCGGCGTCAGTTCATAGACCCACGCCAAAACCACGGCCACGGGGAAGCCGAGGAAGAGAAATGAAATCAGGATTTGCATGACCCAGCGCGGCGTATCAAATGTCGGCAAGATTACATCGGCAACCTGGATCATGAGCCACGCAACGACCATGTAGGCGATGCCGACGCGAACGACGTTGCGCCGTTTTAGTTCTGTCCACAAAGACAGTTGGCCTTTCTCCACGCCGGGCTCCACCACCTGGTAAACGGCAATAGGATCGTGCGCGTTTGCCACGTTCATTTCACCGGCGTGTTCAACGCCAATATGACCCTTATGTTTTATGTGTTCGTATACAGAGCCCGAAAGGCAGATGCCGCCTGGCACCGCCAACGCTTCCAGTCCTATTGCCGTTTCGACGCACTCGCCAAGCAGCTTGGAATTCGTCTCTCGGACGTCACCAATATGCAAGCCCATGCGTAACAAAACCCGTTTTTCCAACGGCACACGCTTGTTCTCTGCAAGCATCGCCTGCTGAATTTCAACGGCGCAATGAATCGCATCGACTGGACTGGCGAATTCCACAATTTCGTGGTTGCCGGATGGATTGAAACTGCGACCGCCATGCTCCTCGATCAGGTCCAGGAAAGACTGGCGTTTGAACTCCAGATTAGCCTCGGCCACCGGTTCGCCATGTCCAACGGCCTGGACGGCCAAAACTGTTGCGATTCTGTGACTGATCTCCGCCACGCCTACCCCTTGATTGCGTTTATATTTTTGCGTCCCTTGCAGTATACAACAGGCTTGATTGGGCAATGCATGCGATACTGTAAACTCTCAATTCTCGAAACCGCATTCGCGACCGTTAGCTGAGGAAATATAAGTGCGAATCCTTCTGAAAGTTCTTCTTGGTCTACTTGGCGTGACGGCAGTGGCTGCCGGTGTTGCCTCACTGTGGTTTTGGTTCACTCCTGTAGGCGTGAACAATTACATCAACAAAGTTTCCGTTCAGCTGGCTGTCGATTCACCGGAGCTCATAACGGCGCTCGGCGTAATCGATAACACGCCGCTCGATTTTCACAGTGGCAAGTTGGCCGACTACACCAAGGCGCAAGAAGAAAGATCGCTCGAAAAACTGAGAAAGGCGCGTGCGGGTTTGAATGATTATGGGCCCGACGGTCTTGAGGGACAGGAGTTGCTCAGTTGGCGAATTGCCGCCTGGTTTTTTGACGATCTTCTTCGCCAGGCGGAGTTTGAGTATGGCGGATACCGGGTAGTTCAAAATTCAGGCGTTACGGTAAGTCTGCCGCAGTTTTTGACCGATATGCATGTAATCAAGAATAAAAAAAGTGTCGATCGATACTTGTCGCGGCTCAATGAATTTGGCCGCGTACTCGGTGAAACAAGAAACAGAGTGGAAGATGACCGTGATCATGGCGTGGTGCCGCCAGATTTCATAATTGAAAAAACTATTGTCGGAATGCGCGCCTTCATTGAGGGCGGTGCAGCAGAAAGTGCACTTGTAACGACTCTTCCTGAGAAGCTCGACGAAATTGAGGGGCTGAACGACAACGATAAAGAAAAATTCATAGCCGAAGCGACCCGGCTTGTAAAGGAGCAGGTAATCCCAGGCTACGAAGCGATGATTGCTCTTTACGAAGACATGCTTGCGACCACCGACCACGATGCAGGAATATGGCGGATACCGGATGGCGACAAGATCTATGCGGCGGCATTAAAATCTAATACCACGACAGACATGACGGCCGACGAGATTCACCAGATAGGACTGGCCGAAGTAGCGCGCATTGAAGAAGAGGCTGATGCCATTTTAATAGCGCAAGGATTCACCGAGGGATCTGTAACCGAAAGGGTTACCGCCCTTATGCAGGATCCGGAACAAAACTTCCCGAACGATGACGCTGGGCGCCAACAGATGCTCGACTATCTTGTCGAACTGAACACTGAGGTTATGGCGAAAGCGGCCGACTACTTTATTAGCCTGCCCGATCAGCCGCTCGAGATAGTACGTGTACCCGAGTATTCAGAGAACTCCGCGCCCGGTGGCTATTATCAGCCGCCAGCTATTGACGGCTCGCGCCCCGGTAGCTTCTACATAAACCTGAAAAACACTACAGACAATCCACGGTGGACCCTGCCAACTTTGCTCTATCACGAAGCGGCGCCGGGGCATCACTTCCAGCTCTCATTATCGCAAAAGATCGAGAATGTTCCGCTCCTGCGAAAAATATCACCATTCAGCGCTTACTCGGAGGGTTGGGCGCTTTACGCTGAGCGAGTCGCGAAAACAGACATGGGGATGTATGCAGAAGATCCTCTCGGTGATCTTGGGCGATTGCAGGCCGAAACGTTTCGTGCTGTTCGCCTTGTTGTTGACACTGGCATGCATGCCAAGAAATGGTCACGCGAGGAGGCCATCGCCTACATGATCGAGAAAACGGGTAACACGGAAGACGAAGTGACGCGCGAGATAGAGCGCTACGTAGTATGGCCAGGTCAGGCTACAGCGTATAAGACGGGGCAACTAGCCATATTAAAAATGCGTGAGCGCGCCGAGAGTCAACTTGGTGAAAGATTTAATCTACCCGCATTTCATGAGCTGGTTTTGATGAATGGCGCGATGCCTCTCGGAATTTTAGATGAGACCGTGGACGAATGGATTGATGGTCAACGCAGCATGTGAGTCAGTTTGGCGACGACAGATAGTCGTTTGCGCTTAGTGTCACCATCTGCAAGCTTCGCGGATCAAATGTTACCTTTTGTTCTTGTCGTCCCAGACCTTCGGTTCCCACAGCTCGATCTTGTTGCCCTCGGGATCCATAATCCAGGCGAACACGCCGTTCTCGTGATATTCCGGGCCTTGTTGTATCTCGATATTTGCCGCAGTTAACTGTTGAATCATCTTCTCCATGTTGTCTACCCGGTAGTTGATCATGAAGACAGACTCGCTGGGCTTGAACCACGTGCTGTCCTCGTCGGCAACCCCCCAAACGGTGAGTCCTTTGTCCTCGGCGGTATCGTTTTCCCACTGCAATACGGCTCCGCCAAAGCTTTCCAGTGTCATGCCCAGATGCTTCTCGTACCACGCTGCCAACTCTTTACTATTGCCGCGTGACAGAAAGAATACGCCGCCGATTCCCGTTACTTTAGCCATCTCTGTATCCTCGTTGGCGACCGCCGATTCCAGCATGTTTGTCGAAAAAAAGGCTGCGAAAATAATAAGTGCCGGATATTTAGAAGAAATCGTCATAGTTATCTCCATAAAGTAAGATCAATCGACGCTCATACAATATGCA
>JABDKF010000148.1 GCA_013003155.1 Woeseia sp.
AAACGTATCGGCCGGCAACGTCGGATCCGCTATGGCGCTTACGATTGTGACTTGCGAAAGGGGCTCGCCGCTTTTCGCATCGAGCTTCTCCGATCCGAAACTAAATCGGCGGCTGCCCAGCCAGCGATAATTCGAGAAAAGTGTCAGAGATTCGCGCTTGGCGGGGTCTAGATCGGGGTGCAAGGCACTGAATTCCACTTTTCGATCGATCAGACCGGTTTCGACATTGATGTAGAAGGTCTCTGAAAACCCGTCCGGGGCCGTGCTGGTAACCTGCCAGTACCGAACGTCATCGAGGGTCTTGTAGCCCTCGTAGCATAGCTCGTAGCCGAGTGCCGGTCGCTCGTGCAGTCCGTAAAGATTATTTACCATGCCGCGCCGCAGCGCTGCGTTGCCATCTTCTGTGACGCCCGTCGGCTCGGTCGCGCCGTGCGGCCATTGCCAACTGCTAACCCCGTCGAAACCCTCGCTAAAAACCCGTTCTTCATCCGCATACACATCGATACGCATTCCCGAGTCACGGCTTGCCTGGTATCGCGCCGAAACGCTGAACGCCGGTTCATTGATGAGTAATTCAAGTTGAATGCCTTGTAAAGGCTCGCCAAGCGCTTTCTGATGAAAGGCGAGCACTTCCTGCAGCGTATCAATTCGCTCGCCCGTAACGGCGGCTGTTGCTAGTACAAAAAACAGGAATCCGGGGATAATTCGCATGACGGCAATGTCCAGTACGTTTTCGAAGTTTGTAAATGGAACCGGCTTTGTTTGACGATTTGGCTATTAGATGCACGTAGTCGACGATTGGTTGCGTGATATTACGAATCGCTATAGCCGCTTGTTGTGCGAGGCCAGTTGCACCGGGAGTCTCCGGTCTGGACTTATTCTAAGTCTTGCGAAAGCGGTACCGGATCTCCGTCGAAAAAGTGGGGGCTACCGTTCCCAGCAATCGGTGAGTTTTGTGCGGTCGCAGATCGTAATGAAAGGCATTGCATCTATCACGCTTAATATTTGCAAACGAGTTCACGGTCAAATTATTTGTCGAATCCGCACCAGCAATTTTTGCCATAATAAGTTCTCGATTGATCAAAAAAAATGAGCTGCCCGCATGAGCGACGGTAACGCAACCTCATCTGCAACCCAAAGTGTTTATGGCTTGTTGACCGGCGATGAGGACGCCCGGGTATGCACCGAGATACCGGACGACGCTTGTCGCGAGCAGCCGCGCAACTATTTGTTGCACATTATTTCCCTGACCGGTACGTCAATTGGCGATTCGCTCGCAAGCCCAAAACTTGTCCTGGCCTGGCTGCTGACGAACGTTGGCGCACCACAGTTTATGCTGGGCCTGCTGGTACCGATACGAGAATCACTGTCGCTGTTGCCACAGCTCTTTATCGCCAAGTGGATTCGCGAAGTGCCTATTCGCAAATGGTTCTGGGTCGCAGGCAGCATCGCGCAGGGCTTTTGCGTCGCGGCGATGGCGGTCGCCGTGTTGAATCTGACGGGTGCAGCGGCTGGCTGGGCCATTCTCGGTTTGTTAGTCATTTTTAGTTTGTCGCGCGGCGTTTGCTCAGTCGCATCGAAGGACGTGCTGGGCAAAACCATCGCGAAGACGCGGCGCGGCTCGGTTAGCGGCTACGCTGCTTCCGCTGCCGGGGCCGTCGTTGTTGCGGTTGGCATCGTCGGATTCTTGCCCGGTGCCGGCGAGCGCGGCATGACATTCTACGTGGTGTTGCTCGTCTCAGCCGCGGTCCTGTGGGTCGTCTCCGCGTTGACCTACAGTCTTTTGAAAGAATACCGCGGCGCGACCGAAGGCGGAGGTAACGCGATCCGTGAGGCTATTGAGCAATTTTCTGTGATCCGTGATGACGCCGAATTACGTCACTTTATTATCGTGCGCACACTGTTGATCTCGACCGCGCTCGTCGCGCCTTTTTATGTCAGCCTGATGAGCTCGGCATCCGGCGAAGCGCTCAGCGGCCTCGGTGCCCTGATGATTGCCTCTGGTGCCGCGAGTTTCGTCAGCGCTCCAATCTGGGGGCATCTCGCGGATCGTTCCAGTCGACAGGTAATGATGGCAGCGGCCGGCCTCGCTGGTGTGACGGGTATTGCGACGGCGCTGATCGCGTGGCTGGCCGACGAATCGCTGGGTGTGTGGTGGTTTCCCGCAGCGTATTTCTTGCTGTCGATTGCACATGCCGGTGTACGGCTCGGTCGCAAAACACATCTGGTGGATATTGCCACTGCCGATAATCGCGCAACTTATGTCGCGGTCAGCAACACGATTATTGGTGTCATGTTACTGGTAGGCGGCGCGTTTGCCGGCGCGGCAGCAAGCTTCGGTCCCGCCGGCGCAATTTTTATTCTCGC
>JABDKF010000150.1 GCA_013003155.1 Woeseia sp.
CCGTGGACGATCATCGCCATCATCGCGCTGGTTTACTCACTGATCGCAATGGCGGGCGCTGGCGTCAATACGTTGTTGTCGGGTTTGCTGTTGATCGTCGCAGGGCTACCGGTGTTCTACTGGTCCAGGCGCAAGCAATAAGAAAAAGGCGAGTCCGGTTGGACTCGCCCTTTGAGATTGCAGCAAGGGCTAATACGCAAAGGTACTAAACGCAATCCAGTTAGAACTGCTGGCTCCTGATGTTGCAACAACATTAACGCTGTGTACGGTGAGTTGCACAGGAAGTACTCCGACACCGCTGACATTTGTGGTCGCTGCAAACGATTGGCTCGTGCGATCTGCGTATTCGAAGCGAAAATTCACCAGTGCATTGGCAAGCGGTTGTCCATGACCGTCTACGGCGCTGACCTCGAGATTAATAATTGAACCGGGCAGCACCTCGTCATCAAGCAGGGGGCCGAGAAAGATTATGTCTGCCTCCTCCGCTGATTCAGAACCTCCTGATTCGCCCGCTTCTGCTGAGCGGTAAATCTTTATGTTACCGCCACCGAGCTGGTCAATGGCTCGTCCGGAGGTGCTGTAGCTACAGCCTTCCAGGCACGACAATACGAACCGGTCACGCGGCTCTTTTTTGCTTTTACCATTGTCTTCAACGCAGACGCGGAATGCCGCCGGATCATCGTTGTAGGTTCCGGTGCCGTGAAACTCGATCGACTGCGGACCCGCCTCAATCGACCCGCACGTGCCGGTAATCCCGCCGATCGCGGTAACGTCCTTGATCTTTATTTTTACGCCGGCCTGCTTATCCCGCAATGACAGTTTGTTGTCGCTGTCGGAATCGCTATCAGAATTGTTGTCCGAATCGACTTTGAAGCTAAAGTTGATTTTCTTGTTGTCGCTCGCTGGCAGCCAGCCACTGCCTTTGGCTTTGCCGCCACCGGTTGGCGTGGGCCTGCCGCGTGGTGGCACCTCGGCACAGTCATGCGTCAGGCCGGGGATCGGCGTTGACACTACTTGGCTCGTTCCCAGGGTTTCTGTTGAATCGGGATTGACCATGTCGTAACTGAGGTACTCACCGCACTGGCGGTCGACGTTATAAATAAGATCGGCCAGACGATCGAAGCTCGCCCGCATAACGACATGTTCACCATTAGATTCCTTCGCGTGACCGGCGAGTGGCGACTCAAAGTCGATTGGCTGCTCTTCGATTGCATGATCTTCGAGCACGGTGCCGTCCTCACCCTGCAAGCGTAGCGTCACGGTGTAAAACTCGCGAGGAACACGGGACATGCGGTCCGCCATGGCCCGACTTTGCCAGTACGGGACCAGGCCATCGTAGGTAGCGTGGACGTAGAAGACGCGGCGCAAGCCTGCCTCTTGGATTCGTTCGTACTGCAGGATGTTCGTGCGCTCGTAGTAGGGGTCCGAATCGTCCTCGAACGCAACGCGCTTGCGCGACTCGTCTTCCGCCAGTTCGCCGCCACCAGCTTCTTCTTCGATAAAGCGAGTGTGGGTGAAGCCGTCTTCTGAGCGCTTCTCATTTACCGCTCGATCTTCAAAGTACGATTCGGTCAGGTTGTGAACGCCTTCGATAGCGAGCCAGTAGTCATAAAGTGCTGTGCCGTCCCGGCGCTTTGGCTTCTGTGCGAGGGCCCAGCCGGTCATCGATACGCCCATGCTGATGCCTGTCAGGACGGTGGTCTGTACGCCGGGGCAGGCTTTCAGGAATGCTCGTGCCGCCGCGTTCAGGTCTTCCCCTCCTTTACGAACGGGCCAGCCGTCGGCTTTCGGGAGCTGCTTGTCGCCGTCCCAGTCGTGGTGAAGTTGCTCCGGTTTCGGCTCACTGGGTGGGTCCATGTTTTCATACACCTCAAAGAATTTTTCATTATCGGCACGGCGGATCATGTCGCGATACTCCATCGCTACGACGAGATAGCCGTAATCGTTGGCCAGCATCTCGGCATGACGGCGCCAGGATTCAATCGTGTGCCCGGCGCCGTGTCCGATGACTACGAGGTGCGTCGGAGCAGCCTCCGGCGCCGCGTACAGGCCGTGAGCGATATCAGGCAGTCCGCTCTTCGTATCCACGACGGGTATGTCTATTTCCATTGCGCCGGAATAATTGTCCTGGCAGTCAATTTCCGGTTCCCAGGCGACTGCAGTGCCTGCACCCAGCAGCAAGGCAAGTACCGCAGTCAAATTGCGCAAGGTCGGTATTGTGGTACGGGTTGAGCAAAGGGATGTGGTTTTCATGGCGGTTACCTCCGTTTATCGTGGAAGTAGTAGACCGCTGTGCGCGCAGGGGCGCCTGATGGAGAACTTAACTTTTCATGATTTTTACGTGAAGACAATCAGTTAGCACTTGTCTCAGCGACAGTCGATGGCATCTCCCTGGCGCGCGCAGAAATCGGGCCAGCCATAGGTATCCCAGTACCGATCGAGCCCGATATGCCGTACCAGCGCGCCGAAGCGCTCGTGCCGCCGCAGAATTTCGGCCTCGCGGGCGAACAGGAATTCGACTTCGAAGTTGAGCGGCTCGGACAGCAGATCAAACGAGGCCTGCATCGCAGCATCTGCGTCACCGATAAGCAGCAGAGTACCTTGCAGGTATTTCACGGAAATCTGGCCTTCAGCGCCAGCCTTTAGTATTGCCTCACGCGCAGCCGGCGCCGCCGCCGAATCATTAATTGCCGCGATGAACGGATCGATCCAGCCTGACGCGCGCCGAAAGTTCTTCTGCAATTCCATCAACAGCTCGCGTGCACGCTCGAACTGGCGCTGTCGGAGTAGCAGTAGCGTGTAGGCTTCCATGTTCGCGCGCGCGCCGATACCGAGCTCCATCGCCATGTCAAACTGGCGAGCGGCAAGCTCGTCGTCGTCCACCCATAAATACGCGACCGCCAGTCTCTGATTAACAACAGGAGACAACAGGTCGAGCTGCTTGGCCATCAGCACCGCTTGCAGCGAACTTTGCGGTTTACCGACGGCCGCGAGTTGCTGCGAATACCACTGAAACAGATTGGGGTCGCTGGGTGTGGTCGCAAACGCTCGTTGAAAATCTTCTTCGGCCTCGACCCACTCCCAACGCGAGTAATGCAGGAAGGCACGGATGTCGTAGACGTTCTCCGCCATGGATGGGTCAGTTTCAAGGCACCGATCGAGAGCATTCTCGGCGAGCTCGTACATCTCCTCCGGATTAACGGATGCATAAGTTGGCAGCAGGACGTACGCGCGCGCCAGTTCCCTGTAGGCGTCTGCATAATTGGAATCAAGATCTATTGCGCTCTGAAACAATTCTATGCTCCGCAGGATGGGCGCCTCTGCGCGTTTCTTTAATTGAAAGCGACCGCGCAACAGGAGTTCGTAAGCGGGCATTACCGTTGTTGGGCGTTCCGCTGCGATTGGTTCAATCGCGCGGCCGGTGAGTTGCGGAGATAATTCCAGCAAGATGCTGTTTGAGATTTCGTCCTGCACTGAGAAAATATCGCGCAGCATGGTTTCATACTTTTTCGACCACAGGGTGAAACCGCGCTCGGCATCGATCAATTGTGCTGTGATGCGTACGTCATCACCTTCTTTGCGGACGCTGCCTTGCAGCAGGTAATCGACATCGAGCTCGCTGGCGATGCTTCGTGCATCGGCGCGCTTTTCCTTAAATACGAAAACTGAGGTACTCGCAACAACGCGCAATTCCGGCACGTTTGCCAAGCGATCGATAAGTTCTTCAGTCAAACCGTCTGCAAAGTACTCGTTGTCGTCATCACCGCTGTACGTGGTGAATGGCAGTACCGCGAGCGACGGTGTGTTGCCGACGAATGGGTCAACTAACTTGTTCTGAAACAGGTTTATCAATATGAAAGCGACAACGACAACGGCGATCAATCCAAACACGACTGTGCGCTGATTCACCGAAGGTGATGTGGTTGCGCGGTCTGGTTCAATGGACGTCGTATCAGCTGAATCTTTGGCGGATTCTGTCGTCGCATGTGTCACCGGTGCGATCAGGCGGTAACCCACTTTGGGTATGGTCTGAATGAACTGCGGTTCGCGCGGGTTGTCGCCTAGACTGGTGCGCAACTGCGAGATACAGCGAGAGATGACTTCGTCAGAAACCGGTCGGCCGCCCCAGACGCGCTCGACAAGTTCGTCTCGAGTTACGACATCAGGTGCTCGTTCCGCAAGGCACGAGAGGACGCCCATCACTTTGGGTTCAAGGTGCAGCGGCCCCGCCGACCCGCTTATCTCGCCCAACTGAGGCTGCACCGTCCATGGCCCCACCATGAACTGCCTGCCGAGCTCATTAGCCACAGCACCTCCCGGATGATCCTGCTAAGCCACTGATTTAATTGCCCCGGTGACTTATTGGCTTACGCAGAGAATAGTCCAATGCGGCAAAAATACAATCACCAAACGGTGTCCGGGGGCGGAAGAGGCGGATACATCCTGTTTTCCTTAGACAAACTTCACGGAATCGTCATGCCTGCAGCAACGCCGTCCGCAAAAATCCAATTCGTAAACGGCGGCCGGGCGGGATCTTCATAGCTATCGCGTTAGGTCGGATATCGGGTCTGACTCGTGCGGCAACCAAGGCTCAACCTGGCCGCTGACCACTTGAGTAACGACGCATTCGCAGGAGCATTGACATGGACAGGAAAGCAATTGAATCCATCACGATAGTTGTTGGGTTGTTTCTGCTAATGCCAGCCGTGACTTCGGCGAGCGACGACTCGTCCGATCCGCAATCGCAATGGCATTTAGTTCTTAGTGCCGGCGCAGTTAGCTGGGGCGAACTGCAAGATTTAGAGCCGGCGACGGGCGGCGAGTTTCGTCCGCTTGGCTTCGTGTTCGAAATCTCAGCACATGAATACCTAAAGCGATGGCGATCAGCTGAGGTTTACGCAGGTGTCGACATCGGTGCGTTTATCACCGATAGCGATGTGCCGGGCATTTTCGAAAATATTTCACAACGCGGCATATTCGTAACCCCGTCTCTCAAGCTGCGATATCGTACCGCTGAAAAAGCGTACGTTGATCTGATGGCCGGTGCCGGCTGGTATGAAATCGACTTCACTGAGTTATTCTGTACTCCCCAATGCATTGAGCTCAACGAAGCGCACTCGGCGAATGGATTCGGCGGCTATATTGGAATAGGCACCGGAATCGGCAGGTCACTTAACGCAGGTCTGAAGTTGCACTTTACGGAGTTCGGGAACGCAACGGGCTTGGGCAGTGGCGCCGGATCGCTAGGCGGGCCAATCGTCATGTTTACCGTTGGCTGGCGAATATTAGGCTAAACCTATCCCGACGCGTGTTTTTTCTCCAACAAATTTGTTTCAGCAACACCTTTTGCCTGCGCGACATCATGCGCAAAATCCCGACATCAATGCTATTGTTTCCTCTAACAATTTTGGATGGGGATCCGCAACGTGCGCAAGTTCATAGAAGAGCTTCGCTACCGCAACGTGTTTCGCGTTGCTGCCGCCTACCTGGTGATCGGTTGGCTGATCGCACAGGTTGCCGATCTTGCGACGGACGCTTTCAACGCGCCGGACTGGATCATGCAGTTGCTGATCACAGCGTTATTGCTCGGCTTACCCGTCGCGTTGTTTCTCGCATGGGCGTTTGAACTGACGCCTGAGGGCATCGTCCGCGCCGACGAGCTGCCCGAGACCGTTGCAAAAGACCCGCGTGCCGGTCGCCTGCTCGACATCATCATCATTAGCACCCTGACGGTTGCCGTACTGCTGCTGGGGTACGACAAGTTGCAACGTTCAGCGGTGCCCGTGTCGAATGCCGATGAAAAATCCATTGCCGTATTGCCCTTTGACGACTACAGCCCAGGCGGTGACCAGGCCTGGTTTGCTGACGGGCTTGCCGAGGAAATTCTGAATTCACTGGCTCGCACAACGGATCTGCAGGTTGCGTCCCGGACATCGTCGTTTGCGTTTCGTGACGCAACGCATGACATACCAACCATCGCGGCATCGCTCGGTGTGGCACATATCCTCGAAGGTTCGGTGCGCCGCGCTGGCGATCGCTTGCGTGTGACGGCGCAGTTGATTCGCGCCGATGACGACAAGCATCTCTGGTCACGAACATTTGACGGTACTAACGAAGACTCCATCAGCATCCAGGAAGAAGTTGCGTTTCAGATTGCCAACGCGCTTAAGACAGCGATGAACCCGGAGGAGCTCGCGCGCATGCTGTCCGGGGGCACGCGCTCGGTCGAGGCATGGGAAACCTATCTCAAAGGACTCGCTCTTGACTACGAAGTAGCGAGTCAGATGGACATGGCCCGGATGTTCGACGTGATTGCTGTCTTTGACAAAGCGGTCGAACTCGACCCGCGCTTTGCCGATGCGCACCTGATGCTCGCCGATCTTTGGGAGGGCCAGCTCAACCCGACGGGCACTGCGTACAGTCCTGACGGTCCGCCTTACGCGGAACGCAAGCGCCGCTACGACATGGCGCTTGAGGCAGCCAGCAAGTATGCGCGCTCCGAATACACGCGGGTCGAGGCAGAAATGCGTGCCGCCTTTTTCGATGTGCGCATCGTCGATCAAATCGTGCTCGCAAAACGTATGACGGAGATAGAGCCGACACGCCGCTCCGGGTGGGAGTGGCTGCAATATTTGTACATGATTTCGGGCAACTCGGAGGGAGCTCGCGAAGCAGGTCTAACTGCCTGGGACCTTGAGCCCGACGTGGGGGAATCCGGTTCCGTAATTATCACCAATATTACCGACGCGAGTCTCGACGACGCGCTGCGGATGGTCGACGAGTCTCTGAATGCGCCGAACCCGCCGCCGATCGTTCTGTATCAATCCCATCGCGTGCTGCTCGAGGCCGGCCAGATCGAGCGTGCTGCGACATTGGTTAACGCTTACGCCGAGCAAAGCCTAGACGAGGAGGGCACGATCATCATGCGCGTCCGCCAGGCTTGCGCAGAGGGTCAGGTCGACCAGGCTGAGGCGCTGTTTGCCAACGTTAATGAAAAATCCAATAGCCGCTGGCTGTTTTTGAAGCTGCTCGGCCGTGATGATGAGGCAAGGGAATTGCTGCGACCACTGGACAAGCCGGAAACGCTCTCGATGCTGGCAGGCTACCTCACCTATCTATACTTCGAGCCGCGCGACTATCCGCTGCTATGGAAAACGTTAAGCGACCAGGGAATTGATCGACCTTTGGCGCAGCCATTGTCGTATCGGTGCAAGCGGAAAGACAATATATAGCCGCTACATCTATATCGCAGTTACCGATATGAAATAGATTCGACAGGTACCCACAAAAAAAGGCCCCATCAGGGGGCCTTTTTGTCGAGCTTAACCTGGAGCCCGGTGCGAAGACTTAGTAAAACGCCTTACGCAATGTTACGCCGAAGGTCCGCGGCTGATTCGCATAACCACTCAAGCTGCCCTCCTGGAATACTGATGGGAAAGCGCTGAGCAGGAAGTCATCGTCAGTCAGATTGCGACCCCAGACCATGAAGTCCCAACCGCTTTCGGTTGACAGTCCGATGCTTGAGTTGAGCACATTAACTTCGCGTGACGCGACGGATTTCGGGACGTTATCAACGACCTGCACTTCACTTTCATAAATGTAGTCGGCGCGAATGAAAGCGCTGTTGCCGTTCGCGAAGTCCTTCGTGTACGTTGCCGAGCCCGTCATGCTTCTTTCATGAATGCCAGCAGGAGTCTTACCCGACAAATCCTCGGGACCGTTCACCCCCAGCGCGCCAACAAAAGAGTCGTACTTAGGATCGAGGAACGTGCCTGCAAACGTGAACTCCAATGCCTCGGTCGCGAAGAACGTCGCATCGATCTCGACGCCCTTGGTCGACTGCTTGCCCGCGTTTGCGAGATTGAAGCCGACGCCGCTAAAGATGTTTGACTGAAAGCCCTCAATGGTCTGCTCGAAGACGGCCAGGTTAACCGCACCGCGGGCAAACTTGCCTTTCAGACCCACCTCAAACACCGTAGATTCTTCGGGGCCGGCAAACCGCGTACCTGTCGTCAGGTTCGGGGTCTGAAGTCCAGCGCCCTGAATCGCCGCGAGGTCAGCGGCGAATGGCCGCGAATCCCGTGACAGGTTCCAGGACGATGCCTTGAAGCCGGTCGACGCACTCGCATACATATTGAGGCTGTCGGTCACGTCGACGGCAAGGCGCGCCGTCCAGGTGACATCATCGTCCTCAGAATTGCCGTTTTCCACCGAGTTCGGGTAGTTCACGAATTGCGGCAAGACCTGCAGCGCCTGGAGGCCGAGCAGCGCGTTACAGCCCGGCGGTGGATTCGTGGCCGAACATGGCGTCGTACTAATGAAGGTTGCCGTCGCGTCGTCTGCCCCCCCGGCGCGTGCACCGGCATAGCCGATGGCGACGAAATCCAGAGCCGAGAAGACGTCGGTGTTCACCTGCCTGACAAAGGCGTCTTTCTCATCCGTGGTGAAGTTTGCGCCGAGCGTCAGGGTTGCGCGATCAGACAGGTGCCAATCGACTTGCGCAAAAACGGACAACGCCTGGTTGTCCTGGCCCGTCGTTTCGCTTACGCCCTGGCCAGGCGCGAAGAACGTCCCCGGTTGGACACCGAAAGGAGCTAACTGCGCTTCCAGCCCGTCCCAAAAAAACGGGTTGGTGCCCATCGAGGCGAGCAGTGCGGTGTAGGGACGTGTGACGTTGCCAAGCAACAGCTGAGTGTCGTACTTCACAGATTCATCGAAATAGAAGAGACCGACCATCCAGTCGACGTTCTCGCTGCCACCCGCCAGACGCAGTTCCTGCGTGAACGTGTCGATATCGGTGTCAGAAAAGTTGCGACCAATTATGTCGGCGCTCGTGAAATCGGCGTCGAAATCTTCGATGCGGGTAACGTTGCGCGCCGCCGTGATTGAAGTCAGCGTCATTTCGCCGATATCGATATCGGCCTGCATCGAAATACCGCTGTTCTCGATCTGGTTGCGTGGGCTGTAGTTGTAAAACGATTGGAGCCCAAACGGGTCGTTGGGGACGATAGCCCCGCCGACACCGATTATGGCGCCTGTGGCCGGACCACTCACGAGGTTGCCTACCCCACAGCACAGTTCGTCGATCTCATCGTAGTCGGCAAGGAACCGTAACGAAATGTTGTCGCGCGGCACCAAGGCCAATTGCCCGCGAACGTTCCAGCGATCGCGGCCGTTAAAATCGGTGCCGTCGGCGAGGTTATCGGAATAGCCGTCTCGCGTGTTGCTGCCGGCCGACAAGCTGAATCCTGCGGTTTCGGAGATCGGCACAGATACGTCACCTTTGACGATAAGCTGGCCGTAGCTTCCCGCGGTGACTTCAGCCTTGCCGCTGAACGTGTCATCCGGCAGCGCTGTAATCACGCTGATAACGCCTGCTGATGCGTTCTTGCCGAACAGCGTGCTCTGGGGTCCACGCAGTACTTCGACGCGCTGGAGATTCGGCAGGTCAGAAATCGCAGCAGCCGAACGTGAACGGTAGACGCCGTCAATAAAGACGCCAACCGAAGGCTCAATACCCGGGTTATTGGCGCCATTACCGAAACCGCGAATCACGAAGTTCGTGTTACCGGAGCTCTGCAGCTGGGTTACGCGCAGGGACGGCACCAACGTCTGCAGATCGAGTATGTCGAGGACCTGTGCCTTCTCGATTGTTTCACCGCTCGTCACGGATACAGCGATTGGCACTTCCTGAAGGGTCTGTTCGCGTTTGGTCGCGGTAACCGTAATCTCTTCAAAAAAGACTTCTTCCTGTGCTACCGCCATGGAGGCCGATAAACCTATGGCCATACTGGATGCCACGGCCAGGCCGCGTTTGATAATACCGTTCATTAAGGGGTCCCCTGAATCTGGAAATGTTGTTGTATCACTGCGTCTGAAACGCAGATATATCAGCATATCAGCTAACTTTGAGGTTTTTAACATTATTTAACTGTCGCGTGAGCGACACAGGCTGTGTTCAGCGAGAGAGCCCTGGCATTTTCGTTACGATTGAAACAATCGGCGGAGCCAACCCTTATGTAAAGCGTAGCCCGTTGTCTGATCGCCGCGGAAGAAAAGCGGCAAACCCTGATTAGGTGTCTGGCCTATGGCGGCAGTTCAAATCGCAGCGTGATTTTCGCCCGATCCGGGTTGTCGCGCGCCTCGAAGCGCCATTTTCTGACCGCCTTCACCGCGCTTGAATCGAAAACCTTGCTGGGTGCGGCGTCAACTACACTAATCTCGTCGGTCTTGCCGTCAGGAGTGATACTGAATTCGATATCAACATGGCCGGTGATGCCGCGCTGCAAAGCGCGCCGTGGGTAGACGGGGGCGACGTATCTCGTCAGACCCTTGTCTTCGATATTGATCGCACGCGGCGACGTCGGCTCGGTGGGCGTTGCGTTCTGGCTCGTCGCGCTCGCCCCGTCTACGCCGGCCTCGGTTTCGCTGGCGGCAACGAGCAACGTAGGCCCGCTGGTAGCTGCTGCTGTCTCGACTTCGTTCGTCGCTACAAGTGCTGCAGCAACGTTCAGCGTTTCAGCCGTCTCTTCTGCCGCTTTGGCATTAAAAGCTTCCTCAGAAGCGCTTAGCGTCACGCGCGCAAACTCTACGTCTAATGGAAGAATTCCGAGGTTCTCAACTGCATCGACAAAATCCGTTGCTGCGTCGAATTTCGTCGCCGCGGTGGCGAACGCTGCGCGCGTCAGCAGGCGTTCGCCAAGTCGCTCCATTGGCCCGATAAGGCGCGCATCGTCACCATGAGTTTGCTGCAGACGCGTCAAGATTGCGTAAGCATTGTCGAGTCCCGGCGGCATGAGCTTGCCGGCCGTGATGTACGCATCCGCTGTTGCAAGGCCACTGAGAAACTGACTGTCTCCATCGATTTGCGAAACCTGTTGCCTGACCAGGTCAATGCTGGCCGGGTCAAGGTGTGCGAATTTTTCTGCATTAGCCAGCTGGGCGGCTGCTGTCTCGGCGTCACCCGCCGCTGCTGCCAATCGCGCGTCGGCAATCTCGCGGTCACCCTGCGCGACGATCAGCCGATTTGTGATCGCAATGGAGGGATTGCCGGCATCCGTCTCAGTGGCGATGTCAATGGCGGCGTATGCCCCGGCAATGTCACCTGAACGCAGGGCGTCATTCGCTTGCTGTACATAGGTATCGCTGATCGTTCGCAGTCCGCGCAGGGCAGCCGCGTTGTTCGGATCCATCGCAACCGCGTAGCGGAACAAGGTTCGCGCATCGTCACCGGTTGCTGTGACGAACTCGCCTGCATCGATCGCCTGCGTCGCCACCGCCACGAGCGCATCCGCCGCCGACGGCGCGTCGGTGTCTGTCGAGGTTGCGCGCAGTGCGCTATTTTCGACGGACGACATATCCCCGAGGCCGTTATCACGCTGCAAAAGCCACCCGGCGCCGGCAAGCAGCGCGATTGCGACGGCTGCAACAATTCCAATTCGCCGGGCCGAATCATACCAACGCTCCCCCGGTTCCAACGGGTAGTGGATGTCGGGCCAATGTACGGCCAGCGCTCGTGAATCAATCGTGTCTGGCCGGCGCACGGCGACGGCCTGTTTGTCAGAAGCACCATTGCCTAGAAAGACCGCCACATCATTCGGCCGATCCGTTCGCTCGTACGCCAGTGTCAGGCTCAGGATGCGCCAGTCATTGTCCGTCAGCCCGTCGGCTCTTTGTACTGCGACGCCCTTATGCTTGGCGACAAGAGAAGGCACGCCATCGAACGGATGCCTGCCACAAAGCAGCCGGTAGGCAACGCAGCCCAGCGCGAAGACGTCATCTTCGAAGTCCGGAGTTATCCCTGACAGTACCTGCGGGCTCGCATAGGTTCTTGTAACCCACGCAAACTGGCCGTCATCTGCGTTGACAGAGTCGCCAATGTATCGAGCGACTCCAAAATCAAGCAGCTTTACGTCCCCGGAATCTGTGACAAAGATATTCGATGGATTGATATCTGCGTGCACGACATTGTTGCTATGCGCATGCTGTAATGCAGTCGCCGCGCACCCTATTACTTTCCATGCAAGACTCGGCGGAACGCCATGCCCGCTGGTGCGGCGCAGCAGTGCATTGACCGATTCCCCCTCTAACCACTCCATTACCAGGAAAAACTGGCCGTCGTGCTGATCAAAATCAAAAATGTTGATGATATTCGGATGCGACAGGCTCTGCGCCTTAGCGGCTTCGCGTTCAAGCGCCAGGCCTGCCTCGCGCTGTGACGCAATCGCACGCCGCATCATCTTGATGGCGACGTGTACTTCCCTCGCGCCTTCCGGGTGGCGACGATGATCGACGGCCTTGTAAACGTGGCCCATCGCGCTGCTATGCACGAGTTCAATAATCTCGAAACGATCTTTAAGCAGGAAGCCGGTATCGAGCGTGTCGTCTGTCGCGGGCTCCACGTGAGCCGCAATTTGCGCGTCGATGACCTGCACGACGGCTGGGTCGTCGGTGACGTCGCCCTCCAGTGCCCTGGCCAGATCGAGAGAGATTCGCGTGGTTACCGCTCTGTCAAATTCGTCAAAGTCAGGCGTCCCATCCGACGCGCCATCAGCGCGCTCGTCCAGCAGTATGTCTATGTCTTTATGCGCCACCGTTTACTCGTTTATAAAGTAGGGGTGTGGGTCGATGTTTCTCTTGGATTTGTAGGCCCCGTCGCATTGTAACGGCGTCGCAGCGGGCCCGGTTTTTCAAGAAACAATCCGTACTCCCAATTATGCATCAGCTGAAAAAACAAGGCTATCGATGAAGCGCGGCAACATTGGTTTTGCTGCATAAATGCCGGGTCTTGCTGCTGGCTACAGGCCCAGCCGGCACCAAGCTGCCTGCCACTTGCGCACCTTGAGGGCATTCTGGCGGCCGCTGGAAGTGGATCCCGGTAGCCGGCGGCGCTGCTCGCGCACCACCGTGCCTCGATCCCTGCTATTGTTGACGTTGAGATACCGCCTTCCCCGGGAGCACTACCGTGACCAAAGAACTGAGTGAAATCGAAAAGAACCTGCGTCAAACAAAAAGGCAATTTCTGAGCATGGCGCAGCGCGCCACGAAGGAGCTCGACAAGCGTCGCAAGTCATTAAGAAAAGACATTGCCAGCGCCAACAAGCGAGCCAAACGAGCGAGCGCTGATTTGCAGAAGAAAAGCGAACGGCTGGCCAACACCACGGCAAAAAAAGCGAAGCGAAAACTGAAAAAGCAGATGGGAAAACTGGAGAAGACGCTCGACGGGGCACGAGAAGACGCGGTGCAACTGCGCAAGGACCTTGTTCCCGTGATGGAGGATTTAGCGAATGCGCGCGATCATCTTGCCCATGCGTTGCATATCGATAGCGCGCTGAAAAAAATACGCAAGAAGTTGCGTGGCAAACCTGCACCCAGGAAAAAAGCAAAAAAGAAAAAAACTAAAAAGAAAAAAGCCGCGAAGAAAAAGGTGGGAAGAAAGAAGGCCACCAGGAAAAAAGTTGCCAGGAAGAAGACTGTCAGGAAAAAGCCGCCGGCTCGCAAGAAGGCCACCCGGAAGAAAACAGCGACCCGCAAAAAAGCATAAAAGAGGCCTGGCCGGGCTAGTCCCTCAAGAAACGATCTTTTGTACGAAGATCGTTAGAATCGCCGCGGGACAGACATAGCGCACGTAGCCTGGCCAGATACGCCAGAACCAGCCTTGCTCGGCGTCCGGGACACCCTTCTTGATCTCCAGCAGCACGCCGTTGCGTTGCCACACCCAGCCCGCGAATACGCACAACATCAGGCCAAGCATCGGTTGGCTGTACTGTGTCGCGATGGTCACGACCAGGCCGAACAGGGCGCCGAAGTTAAAAACAAGAATGACGCTGACAGTGGCGATAATGCCGCCGATCAGGAACGTGGCGCGCTTGCGTTCCAGCTGATGATTTTCGACGGCGTAGGCGACGGGCACCTCCAGCATTGAGATGGAGGAGGTTAGTGCGGCGATCGACATCAGGATAAAAAACGCAAACGACGCTGCGAGTCCGGCGCCGCCCATCGTGTCAAAAAGGGCCGGCAACACCGTAAAGATCAGCGTGTCCTCGGCGATCAATTTGCCGGCGGCATCGAAGATGGCGACACCATTGTGCTGGGCGACGTACATGGCTGGCAAAATCAGCATACCGGCCATGACGGCAATGCCAATATCGATGAGGGTCACAGAGCGGCCCAGCGAAATAATGTTTTCCCGCTCGCTGACGTAGGAGCCGTAGATCAGCATTGTGCCGACACCGAGCGACATGGAGAAAAACGCCTGACCCATCGCGCTGACGATCAGGTTCGGGTTCATCGCCCGGGCAAAGTCAGGAATCAGGTAGGCCTTAAGGCCCTCCATCGCGCCATCGAGCGTCAGTACATAAACAACCAACAGAAAGAGAATTGCCAACAACGCCGGCATCAGGCGTTCTGACCATTTCTCGATGCCGTCTTTCACGCCGCCGCAAATGATCGACACGGTCAGTACCATGAACACGCCGGTGAACAACAGGTTTCTTTCCAGGCCAAAACTCGTTAACCACGTGGAAACGTCTGTCATGCCTGCTATTTCGATCGCGGGTGCCAGCGCAAACGCCAGCATCCAGCCGGCCACGATGGCGTAGAAACTCAAAATCAGGCTGGCCGTCAGCATGCCGGCGAAGCCTGTTGCTGCGCCGAGTTGGCGCGTAACGTTGTTGTTCGAAATCAGGCGCAGCGCGGCAACCGCGTTCGCTTTTGCGTGGCGGCCGATGATCAATTCAGCCATCAACGCGGGATACGCGAGGCAGAACGCCATTGCGAGGTAGACCATTAAGAAGGCGGCGCCGCCATTACTGGCCGCCTGCGTCGGGAATCCCCAGATATTGCCAAGGCCAACCGCCGAACCGGCCGCCGCGA
>JABDKF010000161.1 GCA_013003155.1 Woeseia sp.
AGGGCTCCGTTTGGCGCGGTAAGCGGCAGGCTGTCAGCCGCCACTACCCTGATCGCGTCGAGGCCGTCAGACCCGGCAGCCAATGCGCTGCGCGGTTCGTATTTCAATTCATCAAGCGCCGCATCCGCTTCCGCAACGTACGGCGGATTGGAAACCACAACGTCGAAGGTTTCGCCAAGCACCGGCTCGGCCCAGGAGCCCTGCCGAAAATCGATATTGGGCAGGCCCAGCTGGCGCGCGTTCAATGCAGCGACGGCCAGTGCCTCGGCGCTGATGTCGGTTGCAACGACGTCACAGAGTGGACGATCGCGCGCAATAGCCAATGCGATGGCGCCGCTGCCGGTGCCGAGATCGAGTACGCGCCAACTTGCCCGCCGCGGAATCTGTCCGAGCGCCTGTTCGACAAGCACCTCGGTGTCCGGGCGCGGTACGAGGGTTGCCGGGGCGACGAACAACTCCATCGACCAGAATTCTTTCTGGCCGCAAATATAGGCAAGCGGTTCGCCGTCCAGGCGGCGCGCGAGAGTCGCGGCAAACCGTGCGATCGCCGCCTCGTCCAATTCGTCTTCCGGATGCGCGAACAGGAAGCTGCGCGGCATGTCGATCGCCCGCGCCAGCAACAGCTCCGCATCGAGGCGTGCAGACTCACTGATCGCCGACAGTTCGGTGGTCGCGCCTTCCAGAACCGTGCGAATGCTCGGCAGGGCAGTCAACAGGCTGGCCCCGGCTGCGCGGCATCGCGTAGTATGGCCGCCTGCAAAGTTTCCGGTTCCCAGGTGATGAACGTTTACTCCAATATTCTTGAGATGGTCGGTAAAACACCGATGCTGGAAGTGTCACACTTCGATACCGGCCCCTGCCGGCTATTTCTGAAACTCGAGCTCATGAACCCGGCGGGCTCGATCAAAGACCGCATCGGCATGTCGATGATAGAACAAGCTGAACGTCGCGGAGACATAAAACCCGGGGACACTATTGTTGAAGCCACGGCCGGCAATACGGGGCTCGGCCTTGCACTGGTTGCGCAGCAGCGAGGGTATCACCTGATCCTCGTGTTGCCCGACAAAATGAGCCAGGAAAAAATCTTTAATCTGCGTGCGATGGGTGCCGAGGTTGTCCTGACACGCTCGGACGTTGCGAAGGGACACCCCGAGTATTATCAGGACCTCGGTGAACGGCTTGCTGCAGAAAAAGGCGCCTATTTCATTAACCAGTTTGGTAACCCGGACAATCCTCTCGCGCACGAGATGACGACAGCGCCGGAGATTCTCGAGCAGATGCAGGGCGACGTTGATGCCATCGTCGTTGGTGTCGGTTCAAGCGGCACTGTCAGCGGCATGGGCAAGTACCTTGCTGCACACGCGCCGAACGTCGAAATTGTGCTGGCGGATCCTGTTGGCTCGATTCTCGCGGACTACATTAACAAGGGTGAACTGCACGAGAAAAATGCGGGCTGGCTGGTGGAGGGCATCGGTGAGGATTTCATTCCCGACATTGCAGATTTCAGCCAGGTTAAGAAGGCTTACAGCATTAGCGATGCCGAGTCTTTCCGCTACGCGCGCGAACTGTTGCAAAAGGAGGGCCTGCTCGCGGGCTCCTCGTCCGGTACTTTGCTGGCCGCTGCGTTGCGCTATTGCCGCGAACAAAAAGAGCCCAGGCGGGTCGTCAGTTTTGCCTGCGATACGGGCAACAAATACTTGTCAAAGCTCTTTAACGATTTCTGGATGGAAGACCAGGGATTCATCAAGCGTGAACAATTTGGCGACCTGCGCGATCTGGTTGGTCGGCCGCACGGTGAGCGGGCAACGATTACCGTGGGTGCAGATGACGTTCTAACCACGGCGCACAATCGCCTGCGCAACGCCGGCTTCTCGCAGCTACCCGTCGTGGAAGGCAACAATCTGGTCGGTGTGCTCACCGAAGACGACATTATCCGTTTCGTGTTTGGCAAGCCGGAATTAATGAACGCGCCAGTGCGCGACGCAATGCAGACGGCATTCATTAAAGTACGGAAAGACAGCGACGTGCACAATCTCGTGGCGATGCTGCACGTGCAGCCCTGCGCCGCGGTTGTCGATGGTGATGAGTTCTACGGGCTGATCACACGATCCGATGTACTCAATTTTCTGCGGTTACAGGTTTAATAATCCTCAGTCGCCAAGTGCCGCGAGTTGTTCGGCCTGGTATTCGTTAATCAGCGGTTCGACAACCTGTTCAAGATCGCCTGCCAGAATTTCGTCTAGCTTGTAGAGTGTCAGGTTGATCCGGTGATCCGTTACGCGGCCTTGCGGAAAATTGTAAGTGCGAATTCTTTCTGAACGGTCGCCGCTGCCAACCAGCAGTTTGCGCTGTTCCGCCTGCGCCGAGTCCCGCTCCGCTATTTCTGCATCCAGCAGGCGGGCTTGCAACAAAGACATCGCGCGCGCCCGATTCTTGTGTTGCGAGCGTTCGTCCTGGCACTCCACCACGATGCCGCTTGGCAGGTGCGTTATACGCACAGCCGAATCGGTCTTGTTGACGTGCTGGCCGCCGGCACCCGATGCACGGTAGGTATCGATCCGCAGGTCCGCCGGATTCACGTCAATTTCCTCCACTTCGTCCGCTTCGGGCAGCACCGCGACCGTGCAGGCGGACGTATGGATTCGACCTTGTGACTCCGTGGCAGGAACCCGTTGAACGCGATGCGCGCCGGATTCGAATTTTAATTGCGCGTAGATGCCGCTGCCGCTAATGCGACAGATTATTTCCTTGTAGCCGCCGTGTTCGCCGTCACGTGCGCTCAAAATTTCCTGAGACCAGCCTCGCGTCTCCGCGTACTTCGCGTACATGCGATAAAGGTCGCCGGCAAAGATAGCGGCCTCGTCCCCACCGGTACCGGCACGAATCTCGAGGAACACGTTGCTCTCGTCGTGCGGATCCGGGGGGATCAACGATTTTTGCAGCTCGAGAACCAACGCTTCGCGGCGTTCATCCAGTGCTGCAACTTCGTCTTCGCCCATTGCACGGATTTCCGCGTCACTGTCCTCGCTCATCTCGCGCGCCGCGCCCAAATCTTTCTCAAGATTCTCAAATTCCTGAAACAGTTTTATGACAGGTTCGAGCCGGGAATACTCACGCGATAAGTCGCGGAAGCGATTCTGGTCCCCGATGACATCGGGGTCAGACAGCAAGTGCGACACCTCTTCAAAGCGATCCCGCGTACGGTCAAGATTGGTTCGGATCGATGATTTCATGAGGATGATTCGTCCTTGTCATCAAGCTCGAACAATTTGAGGGCGGCATCGATCAATGGCTGGTTGCCTTCTTCGCCTGCTTTGCGCAGCTGCACGCTGGGTCCGTGCAATATTTTCTTCATCAAGGCGGCCGTTGCGTATTCAAGTACGTCGATATTGTCGGCGCCGCGCCCCAACCGGCGTCGCGCCTGTGCTAAAACATCCCGCCGCAATGCTTCGCCCTGATCGCGGAGACTCGATATGGCTGGCGCGAGCTGTTTGCCGCGCTCGATTTCCAGATAACGTTGTGTTTCGTCATCGAGCAAGCGGTGTGCTTCCGCAGCCGCAGATTCCCGGCTGCTGCGATTGTTAACGATAACCTTGTCGAGGTCGTCAATGCTGTACAGGTACACATCCTCCAGTTCCGATATGGCGGGATCAAGGTCGCGCGGCACCGCGATATCCACGGCGAAGATCGGCCTGCGCTTGCGGGCCTGCACGGCAGTGCGCATCTGTGCGTATGACAATATCGGGTCGGTGCTGGCGGTTGAGCTAATTAATATGTCGGCTTCGGGCAACGTGCCCTCGATTTCGGAAAGCGGCAGTGCAAATCCACCAAATTCGCTGGCAAGTTCCTGGGCTCTCGTAACATCGCGATTCGCGACGAACAGCCGGCCTATGTTGCGGGCCTGCAGATGTTGTGCAACAAGTCTGATCGTGGCGCCCGCACCGATGAGCAGCGCGGTGTGACGTTCGAATCCGGAAAAAAACTGGTTCGCAAGCGTGACCGCAGCGGATGCCACCGATACCGGGCTCGCGCCAATCTCGGTATCCGTGCGGACTTTCTTTGCGGCCGAGAAGCTGTGGCGAAACAGGCGGCCGAGTATCGGCCCCGTTGTGCCCGCGACATCCGCTAGCCGATACGCTTCTTTCAACTGCCCCAGGATTTGCGGCTCGCCCAACACCATCGAGTCGAGTCCGCTTGCGACGCGGAACAGATGCCGCACCGCGTCGTCGAACTCCAGAACAAAGAGCGATTCTACAGCTTCGGGCGTCAAGCGCTGGGTGCGTGTCAGCCAGGTTGTTAATCCGCTCACGCCGGCATCACTCGCATCGACGTAAAATTCGGTGCGGTTACAGGTCGAAACCACGACGGCCTCGTTAACGCCCTCAATACCTTTGACCTCGCCGAGCGCGCATTTCGCCGCGTCGGTCGAATAGGCCACCTGCTCACGAATTTCAACAGGGGCCGTGTTATGGTTCAGGCCAATAATTTTGAGGGGCATTAAGACGGGTGCGACTAAGGATAAAAACAGTGCGTATGATAAGCGAACTCCTCTCACAGTTCCTTGTCTGTGTACTGCAACGTCGCGGACCTCCCGGCATTTTCCTGTTTACAGCCCGGGTTTTTAGAATTACAGGCCAGGAATGACCAGATTGCATGCCCGTTTTTTTGCCACCCTTTCGCGCCGCACGCTAGCCGGGCTTTGCCTTGGCGTGCTGCTGACCCTGCAGGTCCCTGTTGCTCGCGCAGACGATGCTACGACTGCGACAGTTCAGACTCATATCCGGGCTGCGGAAATCGCGCTTCAGCAACACGAGTACCGCGAGGCTACTGTCGCGTATCTGCAGGCCGCCGCGCTCAGCGGCGAGCCGGCCACGGCGCGCCGGGCGACCCGGGTCGCGTTTACTTACGGGTTCAATCAAGAAGCACTGGAAGCCGCCGAGCGCTGGGAGGAGCTTGATCCGGACAGTGAAGAAGCGCTGCTATACGTTGCACAGCTGCAACTCAGAATGGGCGACCTGCGCAAATCGCAGAAAAGTTTTCGCAAACTCATCAGGCAGAGCGGCAGCGACGGCGACGAGCGCTTGCTCGATCTTATCCCGGTATTGTCTCGCGAGGATGCGCAGGATGGGCACAAGATCATGCGTTACCTGGCAAAGGGCTTCGACGAATCGGCGACCGCCAACTATGCCGTGGGTGTTATGGCATTGCAGGCCGGCGATGACAAAGCTGCAGCTGCCCGTGCCACAAAGGCAATGGAGCTCGAGAAAGACTGGATAAAGCCCAAGCTCTTGTACGCTCGTTCGCTGTTGCTCGGCGGCGATTCCGAGGCTGCGATCGAGTACGCGGCGCGTATTGTCGGCGATGACCCCGATCCCGATCCCGCGGCACGCCAGGAATTGGCGATTTTGTATATGTCGGCGGATCGCGATGACGACGCGCTCAGCCAGGTTAACCAGATTTTATTGGAACAGCCCTCAAGGCACGACGCGCTGCGCCTGATGGCAATTATCAATTTTCGGCAGGAAAACCTCGATGCCGCCCGCGCGGATTTTCGTGACTTGCTCGCGAGTGGTTCCTACACCATGGACGCCCTGTACTACCTCGCGAGGATCGCTGATTATCGCGGCGAAACCGATCGCGCGCTGGCGCTCTACATGCAGGTCAACAAAGGGCCGCATGCGGTTGTGTCGCAGCGACGCGCGAGCGGCATCATTGCGCACGAAAGCAGCGTTGAGCGGGCCGTTGATCATTTACAGACGTTTGCGGAGCAGTATCCGCATCTCGCCGTTGACATGACGCTGGCGCAGGCACAGCTACTGGCTTCGGAAGAGCAACTGGATGAGGCGCTTGAAATATACGATCGGGTCTTGAGTTACCGTCCGGATGACGAACGGGTCGTACTCGGTCGCGGTGAAGTCATGTTGCGGTTGGGTCGTGAAGACGAGGCGATCGAAATTTACCGGCAGGCGGTGCGCCGCTGGCCGGACAGTGCCCAGACCTTGAACGCGCTGGGCTACACGTTGACCAACCACGGCACCAACTATAAAGAAGCGGCAAGACTGATAGAGAAAGCGCTCAAGCTGGAACCGGACAATGCGGCGATTATCGACAGTTACGGTTGGGTACTGTACCGCCAGGGAGAGCACGAAAAAGCCTTGGTGGAGTTGCAACGTGCGTGGCGCAGTATCAAGGATGTCGAAGTGGCGGCACACATCATCGAAGTTTTGGGCAAGCTCGAGCGCTGTGACGAAGCCCGCGAGATGTTGGAGGCCGCAGAATTACACGATTCTAAGCACCCACTGCTCCCCCGGGCCCGCGAACTGTCACAAAGCTGTGGTCAATAGACTATTAAGCCTCCTGCTGCTGGTGGCCGCGCTTGCAGGTTGTGCCACCCAGTCGGGCGTAAGCCTGCCAACGCTCGACGATTGGGAAACTCGCCAGAAGGTTCTCGCCGGCCTCGACAACTGGGGATTCAGCGGGCGCATTGCCGTGCGCGATGCTGTGGATGGATTCCAGGGCAGCCTGCACTGGGAGCAACGTCGCGATTACTTCGATGCGCGCGTCTCGGGCCCGCTCGGCATGGGCGCTGTCCGTATTGCCGGCGACGTCGGCGCAGTCCGCGTCACGGACAAAGACGGTGTCGAGACGCGCTTGCACGACCCGGAAGCAGACTTGCAGCGGCGTTTCGGTTGGCAAATTCCGATTGAAAGCCTGCGCTATTGGGCCCTTGGCATTCCGGATACCGCCTACCCGGCCGAGCTGCAGTTTGCGGACGACGGCACCCTCCAGGCGCTGGACCAGGCAGGCTGGCAGGTCCTCATTGACCGCTATCGCGCGGCCGGGGAGACAATAATGCCGCGCCGCCTGACGGCCAGTCGGGATTCGGCGCGGGTAACGCTCGTCATTGACCGCTGGACGTTTCGTTAGGCGCGCGTATTCCGGCCGCATCGGCCTCTGCTTGCACAATTAAAACCCTTGCAGGCTGGCTGTGCTGGCCGATCTGTATGCCGCGTTGACACCCGAGGTGGTGCGTTTCACAATTGCGCGGCGTTACCGACATCGAAACCGCCCGTTATTGCGAGCTGGCGGCGAGTTCAAATGGGGTGTAGCCAAGTGGTAAGGCAACGGGTTTTGATCCCGTCATGCGCAGGTTCGAATCCTGCCACCCCAGCCATTTCCTGCGGCCCGGCCGCTTGTCTAACGATCTGCAGAAGATAAGGGGAAAGCACGTTGGATCCGTCAACGATGGCGATTTTTTCGGGGAACGCGCATCCGGAACTCGCGAACGATATCGCCCGTGTGCTGCACCTGCCGCTCGCAAAGGCACAGGTAGGCCGCTTCAGTGACGGCGAAATTAACGTCGAGATTCTGGAGAACATTCGCGGTCGCGAAACTTTCATAATTCAGCCAACCTGTCCGCCCACTGCAGAAAACCTGATGGAATTGCTGGTGATGGTCGACGCGTGCCGACGCGCATCCGCCTCCCGTATCACCGCGGTCATACCGTATTTCGGCTTTGGTCGGCAGGATCGGCGACCGCGCTCGGCCCGAGTTCCGATTACCGCGAAGCTCGTAGCGAAACTCATCGGGACAGCCGGCGTGGATCGGGTGTTAACGGTTGACCTGCACGCGGACCAGATACAGGGCTTTTTCGATATCGCGGTCGACAACGTGTACGCATCACCTGTGCTATTGGGCGATGTCTGGAAGCAAAAATATGACGACATGGTCGTTGTTTCGCCCGACGTCGGCGGCGTAGTGCGCGCCCGCGCGCTCGCGAAACGACTGGACGACGCTGATCTCGTCATCATCGACAAACGTCGGTCGAAAGCAAATCAGTCCGAGGTCATGAACATCATCGGCGAAGTGGAGGGCAAGGTTTGTGTCCTCATCGACGACATGATCGACACGGCAGGCACCTTGTGCAATGCGGCCAGCGTTCTGAAAAAAGAAGGGGCCCAACGGGTCGTGGCCTATATCACGCACCCCGTCCTGTCCGGACCGGCAGTCTCGCGCATCGGCCAGTCTGAAATCGACGAGATCGTCGTGACCGACACCATTCCCCTGAACGCTGAGGCCCGCGCCTGCGAGAAAATCCGGCAGCTGTCCACCGCCGAGCTGCTGGCCGAAACCATGCGGCGCATCAGCGACGAAGAATCGGTCAGCTCGCTCTACGTAGACTGAGCGACGCCTGCGACTCCCGTCGCCCGAATTCTTGTGCCTCTGCCGGCCTTCGGCTATTATTCGCGCCCCTGTCCGGACTGGTCGCGGTTCGGGCGTCGTTTTTTTGTCAGAAATGACATTAATAATCATATATTTACCGGAGTTTCCCCATGAGTCAGGATTTTGATCTGATCGCGGAATTTCGCCAGGACCAGGGCAAGGGTGCGAGCCGCCGCCTGCGTCTGCAAAGCAAAGTTCCCGCGATAATTTACGGCGGCGGTCGCGAACCGCGCGCCCTCGCATTCGACCACAACAAGCTGCTGCGGCAGATGGACAGCGAGTCCTTCTACTCGAGCGTGCTGAACATCAAAGTGGGCGACACGAGCCAGGCGGCCATCGTCAAGGATGTGCAGCGTCATCCAGCCAAGCGGCAGGTATTGCATATCGACCTGCAGCGCATTGTCGAGGATCAGGAGATCCGCATGAACGTGCCGCTGCACTTTATGGGCGAAGAGCAGGCGCCGGGCATCAAGGCTGGCGGGTCGGTCTCGAGGCTGATGACAGAAGTCGAAGTGACCTGTTTGCCCCGGTTCCTCCCGGAATACCTGGAAGTCGACATCAGCGCGATGGAACTCGACGACATGAAACACCTGTCCGATTTGACGGTGCCGGAAGGCGTTGAGATCGCCGAATTGGCGCAGGGCGAAGGGCATGACCAGCCGATCGTTGCGATCCACGTGATCAAGGTCGCGCCGATCGAGGAAGAGGTCGAGGCGGAAGAAGAAGCCTCTGCCGAAGTGCCGACCGTTGGTGACGAGAAAGAAGCGGACAAAGAGGAAGGCGAAAAGGACGACTAACGGCGTCGCCGCCTGCCACTGGGAAGAGGCCGCCAGCGTGCGGCCTTTTTCTTGGCAGCTCCGCTCGCGTAAGATCGCCGCGAAGCAATCGTTTGCACAGTCACAACTATGACCACCCA
>JABDKF010000200.1 GCA_013003155.1 Woeseia sp.
AGCAGGGCGTCGAGGCGTTGGGCTATGTTGTTATTAACCGCGTGCTGGGCGATGTGCTGCAACGAGCGTTGGACAGCGCGTCCGACGTCGATCAATTCTGTCCTGAACGTATCACGGCGGTGAAAACCTCGGAGAACGGCGTTGCCGCAGTGCTCGGCGATGGCGAAAACGAGCTTCACTGCCGCTTACTGGTTGCCGCGGACGGTGCGCGGTCGACCGTTCGCGAGATGCTGGGTATTGGTGCGCTGGTGGTCGCCTACGATCAGCACGCTGTAGTAGGAAACCTGCTGCCCGAGAAGCCGCACGAGGCGCGCGCCTATGAACGCTTTACCGAGGAGGGTCCGCTTGCGCTGTTGCCCGTCAGTGATGAGCGCGTAGCGTTCGTCTGGACGCTCGACCCTGCAGAGGCGGATCAGGTCATGGCACTGGATGACGACGCATTTACTCAGCGCCTGCAAAGCGCCTTCGGCTACCGGCTGGGCCGCTTCTCAAAGATTGGCCGGCGCAGCCAATACCCGTTGGGCCTCAGCAAAGCAAACGGTCTGGTTGCCGGTCGCGGCGTGCTGGTCGGCAATGCCGCTCACGGCCTGCACCCGGTCGCGGCGCAGGGCTTTAATCTGGGCTTACGCGACGTCGCCGCGCTGGCCGAGTGTATTGCTGACGCACGAGGTGATGGCAACACCGATGCTGGCGCCGCAACTATTCTTGAGCGCTATGCGGACTGGCGACACAGCGACCAGCAAAAGCTGGTGCATTTTACAGACGGGTTGGTACGCCTGTTCGGCAGCCAGCGACGGTCGTTGCGGCTATTGCGCGACGTCGGCATGCTTGGCTTCGATCTGGTGCCCGGCGTACGACGCCAGTTTGCGCGTCACACGATGGGACTAGCGGGCGAGCTGCCGCGCCTGTCGCGCGGGGTGCCGCTGCAGTGAACCGGAATTGTGACATCGTTATTGCAGGTGCAGGTGTGGTGGGTCTGGCGATGACCGCGCTGTTAGCGCGGTTACCACAGAGTGCTCGCCTGACGATTACACTGGTCGACGCTATGCCACCTCCACCCGCCAATGCGGGAGACGAGATCGGTCTGCGAGTTTCGGCGATCGCTGCGGGCACCATGGCAATGTTCACCGAACTTGGTATTGCCGATCCTGCCGCTGTGCGCGCCTGCCCGTATCGGGATATGCGGGTATGGGATGCAGAGGCCGATGCGTTGGGACCGGAGGCATTGCATTTTGCAGCGTCCGAAGTTGCACTCGGGCAACTGGGCTTCATCACCGAAGATGCGCTGCTGCGGCACCGATTGTATGCCGACCTCGAAGAACAAGCAGTGGATCTGCGCTTTGGGTCGGGCATCGAAAAACTGGAACGAGCCGGTAACGCTATTGAATTGACGTTGAATGACGACACGGCCTTGCGCGCAGACTTATTGGTTGCCGCTGATGGCGCGCGTTCCAGGGTGCGAGACCTCGCGGGAATCGATGTTAAAAGTTGGGAATATGCGCAGTCCGCGCTGGTCACCCACGCACAGCCGAGTCGATCCCATCAACACACGGCATGGCAGCGGTTTCTGTCGGACGGCCCTATCGCCCTTTTGCCGCTGCTGGATGGGCGTGTCTCGATCGTGTGGTCGACGTCCCCTGCCAAAGTGGCTGACCTGCTTGCTGCTGACGATGCGACTCTCGGGCAAGAATTGACTGAGGCGAGCGACGCGATTCTGGGTGACCTGCAGGTTGCGGCACCACGCGCGTCTTTTCCTCTACGTGCGCAACACGCCAAACAGTACGTGCAACACGGTATCGCATTGATTGGTGATGCTGCACATACGGTGCATCCGCTCGCCGGGCAGGGTGCCAACCTCGGCCTCGCGGATGCAGCAGCCCTTGCCAGGGTCATTGAATTGGCAATGGACGCCGAAGAATGGCCTGGCGATGTCTCGGTTCTACGCCGCTACGAGCGCGAGCGTCGGGGCGCTAATTCCGCCATGCTGCATTTCATCGACGAGCTCAATCGCCTGTTCGCTGCAGGCGCGAGCTTCAGCGGTTTGCGAGGCGCCGGCATGCGCTTGTTCAATCGGAGCGGACCCTTGAAACGACGTGCGATGCAGGTTGCAATCGGCCTGTAGGGTCCGCCAAAGACCTTCAATTTTCGATTGATCGCTACTCCAGCCGTATTATCAGGCTAGAATGTGGCGCTGCCATGCCATGTACGACAGCCTCGGCAAGAAGATTAACGAAACCGCTGCGCTGGCTATTCCGCTTGAATCCAAGGGGGGATTCCATTTGACATTCCGCTACCGGAATTTGCATACAGACCATTGCGGTGAGCCGTCTTGACGCGCCGCTATGTCATCATTCTCGCTGCGCTCCTGACCGCTGCCGGATTAGCGGTCTTTTTCTATAAATGGCAGGTGCTTGGTTTTCCGCTCAGCGACAATCAACAAACGCCCACCTGGGTCGTTGAAACTGCCATTGAGTTTGACACCGGGCCAGGCTCGATCAAAGTAAATCTGCAGATTCCCACCGTCACGCCGGGCTTCAAGCGGCTCGATGAATACGCCGTATCGAAGAACTATGGATTCGGCGTTAATTATGTCGGTACGCGCCGCGAAGCGCAGTGGACCGTGCGTCGCGATTCCGGCGCGCAGACTTTGTATTACCGCATCGTCGTTGCAGAAGACCGGAACGAAGAGCAGACCGATATCACACCACCTTTTCCACTACCGCCGGTGATCGAAGAGCCCCTGAAAACCGCTGTTGACGTGATCGTTGAGCAAGTTCGCGAACACTCGGCAGACGCCGCGTCATTTGCCACGGAATTATTGCGCTACGTCAACGATCCTTCGCCGGACGCCAACGTTGAGTTGTTACTTTCGGATGCGCGCGGTCGCGCGGAATTCGTGCGGACGATGACCATGATTCTCGCATCAGCTCGTATTCCGGCTCGTATGATACGGGGACTGCAGCTTTCGAATCAGCAAAGCCAGGCGGACATCTTGCCGTGGCTCGAAGTGCATGACGGCGACAGCTGGCGGTTTTTCAATCCGGCCAATGGCGAGGAGTCCCTTCCTGATCGCTACCTGATCTGGTGGCGCGGAACCGATCCGCTTGTGCGACTCGAGGGCGGCAGTAATGCGAACGTAAATTTTGCGGTGAAACGTTATTACCTCGACACGATGGACATCGCGCGCAAACGAGCGGCAGAGAGCGATTCCCTGCTTGTGGAGTTTTCGCTCTTCAGCTTGCCGATCAAGGTCCAGGCAGTATACGGCGTAATTTTGATGATTCCGCTCGGTGCGTTGATCGTGGTGTTGATGCGCAACGTAATCGGCATCGTAACCTTCGGCACGTTCATGCCAGTGCTGATTGCATTGTCATTCCGGGAGACGCAGTTGCTGCGCGGCATTGTGCTGTTTGCATTGTTGGTCGCGCTAGGCCTCAGCATTCGCTTCTTGCTGGAGCGCTTGCGCCTGTTGCTGGTACCGCGACTGTCTGCCGTACTGGTTGTCGTCGTGTTGCTGATGCTTTTCATCAGTATCCTGACGCACAAGCTGGGCATTGAAACCGGTCTGTCGATTGCCCTGTTCCCTATGGTTATTATCGCGATGACGATCGAACGCATGTCCGTTGTCTGGGAAGAGAGCGGGGCGGCAGTTGCGATGCGCAATGCGATGGGCAGCCTCACGGTGGCCATCGTCGCCTACCTCGTTATGGGCATGGATTGGCTGGAGCACCTGATTTTTACCTTTCCGGAACTGCTGCTGCTGGTGCTCGCCAGCGTAATACTGCTCGGTCGCTACACGGGCTACCGGCTCAGCGAGTTAAAACGCTTCAAGTCGCTGGCCAACTAACGTGCTTGCACTTGCCAAAAAACTTTCTTCGGCGGGCGTGCTCGGACTCAACGCCCGCAACGCTGAATTGATCATGCAGCTAAATCCACGGCATCTGTACCCGCGGGTCGACAATAAGGTCTTGACGAAAAAACTGTCGCTCGAGGCCGGCATGGCGGTGCCGGAACTGTACGGCGTTGTGACCAATCAGGGCGAGGTACAAAATTTTGCCAGCATCGTCGGTGACCATGAGAGTTTCGTAATCAAGCCTGCCAATGGCAGCGGCGGCGAGGGCATCGTCGTTGTCACCGGGCGTAGCAAAAGAAAACGCGGCACGTTTCGTCTCTCAAGCGGAATGTTGGTTACCGCAGAGGAACTAGAACATCACATCTCCAATATTGTTGGTGGCCAATACAGTCTGACCGGAAACCCGGACGCTGCGCTGATCGAGTACTGCGTGAAATTCGACCCGCTTTTCAATGACGTCAGTTTTCAAGGCGTACCGGATGTGCGCGTGATTGTGTATCGCGGCTATCCGGTCATGGCCATGGTGCGGTTACCAACCCGCAGCTCCGACGGCAAGGCTAATCTGCACAAGGGTGCGGTGGGCGCCGGCATCGATATCACCACGGGTCGCACGCTCGGCGGCGTACTCAAAAACGACATGATCGACGAACACCCGGATACCGGCGGCCTGATCGGCGGCCTGCAAATTCCTCGCTGGGAATTTATCCTGGAGTCATCGGCACGCGGGCTTGAAGTCACGGGACTTGGCTACCTCGGCGTCGACATCGTAATTGACAGGGATTTGGGGCCCTTGATCCTCGAAATGAATGCGCGGCCCGGCCTCAACATTCAGATCGCGAATGGCGAAGGCCTGATGAATCGCCTGAAGCGCGTAGAGCGAATATTCAATCCGGACGAGGTCCCTGCCGTGCGCGCAGCCGCATCCCAACAAGAATTCTCAGATACCGCGGTTGCGCGGCAGCTGTTGGCCACGAAAGCATAGAGCGACCGCTCATTGCTGCGCGAGCCAGCGATCCATACGCGCCTCAAGCACCTCGAGCGGCAATGCGCCGCCGCCCAGCAATTCGTCATGAAACGCACGAATATCGAAGCGATCCCCCAGCTGTACTTCTGCACGTTTGCGTAACTCCAGAATCTTGAGCTGGCCGATTTTGTATGCCAGGGCCTGGCCCGGCCAGGCAATGTAGCGGTCAATTTCGTTAACGATATCCAGCTCAGTTTTTGCCGCATTGTCTTTGAAAAAATCTATCGCCTGCTGACGGCTCCAACCCTTGTAATGCATACCCGTGTCGACAACGAGCCGCACGGCGCGCCACATTTCGTAGGTGAGCGCCCCAAAGCGCGAGTAGGGATCCTGGTAAAGGCCCAGATCGTAGCCCAGGCTTTCGCTGTACAAGCCCCAGCCCTCGGTAAATGCGGTGAAACCGGAATAACGACGAAACTCGGGCAAGTCGCCTAATTCCATTTGCAGGGCGATCTGCAAATGATGACCCGGCACCGCTTCATGCACGCTCAGCACCTCGATTTCGTATTTTGGCCGCACCTCTGGTCGATACAGGTTGACGTAATAAAAGCCGGCACGGCTGCCGTCGGCAGCGGGCCGGCTGTAGTACGCGGTCGTTGTATCCGGAGCAATGTTGTCCGGAATTGGCCGCAAGCCGTACGGCATGCGGGGTAACTTGCCAAACAGTTTTACGATTTCGGGATCGATACGTTTCGAGGTCGCAAGATAGGCTTCGAACAAATCGTCAGGATTGTCGAAATAAAACTGCGGGTCGTTACGTAGAAACTGCAGGAACTCCGAGAAGCTGCCGTCGAATTCAAGTTCGTCGATGATCAACTGCATCGCTGCACGAATCCGTTCGACTTCTGCCAGTCCCAGGCGGTGCACTTCATCGGGAGTCATGCCAGTCGTTGTATAACTGCGTGTCCGGTATTTGTAGAAGGCCTTGCCATTTGGCAATTCGGAGGCGCCAATCGTGTCGCGGGAGTCGGGCAGGTAGCTTTCTTCGAAGTAACGATCGAAGCGCCGATATGCCGGGACGATGTCCTTTTCAATAATTTCTTTTGCCCTTGCCTGCAACCGCACCCGTTCGTCCTCAGGAATCGAATCGGGCATTGCCTGAAACGCGCCGAAGAATGGGCTGGTGGTTGCATCTTCCGTCAACTGCTGTGCAATCTGCTGCGGAATTCGCTGCATCAGGATCTTTGGTGGCATGTATCCCTCACGCCTGCCGCGCTCCTGCAGTGCCATTGTCTGTTCGATGACTTCAGGAACTTTGCTCATGCGTTCTAACCAGTCTTCGTAATCCTGAACGGTTTGCAGACGCAGCCGTTCCGCCGTCGACTCCAGGGATTGCACGCCGCCACGCTGGTTTATTGGCAGCAGGTGATTGTTGAAGCTGTACCCTTCAATGTTGTCCTGCAGCTCGCGGCGGAACAGGTCGTAGTTCAACTGGTCGGCCACGCTCAGATCTGCAGCCGTGATCAGACGCAGTCGATCGAGGAATGCACGTTGGCGAGCCTGCCGCTCAGCGTAAGCTTCAGGGCTCTCATCACGCCATTCTGTGTTGTAGCGCCGGTCGCCGAGTTGCGAGGCAAACACCGGGTTATCCTGCAGGCCCTGTTGCCATGATTCATTCAGCAAGGCGTGAAAATCTTCCGTTGCAGCCGCTTGCGACAGCGCCGGCAGCAGCAAGAGTACGAGCATGGGCAGTGGTGGTGTTTTGAGCATGATGGATCCCCCTTAGGTCTTCTCCACATTGTTGCCGGCCGCGGAACGGCTGGCAACCCGCCGGTGGGTTGGCTATGATGCGCGCTCTAATCGACAGGGCACGTGGAAGAGACCCCGCCGTCAGGATGGGGCGCCGAAGGCGCAACTCGCTCGGAAACGCTCAGGCAAACGGACTGCGTGCTGTGATTAGCTCTGGAGAGAGGCCGGAAAGCGGCCCACCGAAGGGGACGCGGGCCCGCCCGCCAGATCTCTCAGGTTATCGGACAGAGGGGCCACTGACGCCTGCCATGTGCAGAGGTCAGTGGCCTTTTTTGTTGCACGAAGACACCGATAGCACGCACCCCCAGGAGCAAATGCATGGGCCAGAAGACACCGCTTTTTAAGGCACACGTGGATGCAGGCGCACGTATCGTCGATTTTGGCGGTTGGGACATGCCGCTGCATTACGGTTCGCAAATCGAAGAACATCACGCGGTTCGTCAGACGGCCGGTGCGTTCGACGTATCGCACATGACCATTGTCGATATCGCAGGAGAAAGCAGCCGGGATTTCTTGCGGCAGCTGCTGGCGAATGACATCGCCAAGCTCAAGACCAAAGGGAAGGCGCTCTACAGCTGCATGCTGAATGCTGACGGCGGCGTGGTCGACGACCTTATCACCTACTACCTAGATGACACTCACTACCGCATGGTCGTCAATGCAGCGACGCGCGAACAGGATCTCAAGTGGATTTCAGAGCAAGCGGCCGGTTTCGACGTCATCGTTAAAGAACATCCGGAGCTTGCGATGATCGCGGTGCAGGGACCCAAGGCGCGAGAACTCGCTGCGCCGCTGCTGGCGACAGCGGGCGACGCCGCGATGGCGCTCAAACCGTTCAGCGCGGCTGCTTTGGATGAAATGTTCATCGCTCGCACGGGCTACACCGGCGAAGACGGCTGGGAAATCGTTATGCCGGCAGCACGCGCGACCGGATTCTGGAACGGTTTGCTTGACGCCGGTGTGCGTCCTTGCGGCCTCGGGGCGCGCGACACCTTGCGTCTCGAGGCCGGCATGAATCTTTACGGCACCGACATGGACCTGACCAGGACGCCGCTCGAATCCGGTCTCTCCTGGACCGTTGCGTGGGAACCGGCTGAGCGACAGTTTAACGGTCGTGAAGCCCTGGAGAACCAGCGCGCGGCCGGTAACTTGCCACGGTTCTGTGGCCTGTTGCTGGAAGACCGCGGTGTGCTTCGCAATCACCTCAAGGTTGTGGTCAACGGCGTCGGTGATGGCGAGATTACGAGCGGCGGTTTTTCGCCGACTCTGGGCCGATCGATTGCAATGGCGCGGCTGCCCGCCGGCGACTATGATCGGGCAGCAGTCGACGTGCGCGGAAAATTGCTCGATGTAAGGGTTGTCACGCCACCCTTTGTGCGCAACGGCAAAGCCTGTATAGACGTTCAGTAACCGTAAGATCAGCCGCCCGCCGGCGGCTGTCGTTTGGAACAAGAGAGGATAGAACAATGACGGAATTGCCAGGAGATTTGCGCTACACGGAAGAGCACGAATGGTTGCGCAAGGAAGAGGATGGCAGTGTGACGATAGGTATCACTGACCACGCACAGGCCGCGCTGGGCGACCTCGTCTATGTCGAGCTGCCGGAGTTGGGTCAGGATCTTGAAAGTGGTGCAGAAATGGCGGTGGTTGAATCGGTAAAGGCCGCGTCTGACGTCTACGCGCCGGTTTCCGGCGAAGTCCTGGCCATCAATGAAGCATTGGCCGACGATCCGGAAGTGATCAACACTGATCCCTACGGTGACGGCTGGATAGTACGTGTACAGCCCGGCGAAGAGGCAGTCGATACGATGAGCCCGGATGACTACCAGGAATTTCTTGATCAGTTAGATGACTGATTAGGTTCGCCAACAAAAACTCAAGCGTCGCAGGAACTACAACTCTCTATGCCATTTATTCCCCATACAGAAGATGACGTGCAGCAGATGCTGCAAACAATCGGCGTCAATCGTATTGGCGACCTGTTCGATGAGATACCCGCCGACCTGCTCATCGACGACCTGCACGGGGTTCCCGATGCGCTGTCTGAAATGGAAATCTCACGGCTGATGCACGGGCGCGCGGCGCGCGATGGTTCGCCCTTGTGTTTTATTGGCGCCGGCGCCTACGAGCACCACATTCCGAGTGTCGTGTGGGATATTGCGACCCGCGGTGAGTTCTACAGTGCGTACACGCCGTACCAGGCGGAAGCGAGCCAGGGCACGCTGCAAACGATTTACGAGTTCCAGTCAATGATCACCGCGATGACGGGCATGTTCATCAGCAACGCGTCGCTTTATGACGGTGCCTCCGCGTTGGCGGAAGCGTC
>JABDKF010000204.1 GCA_013003155.1 Woeseia sp.
TTTTGCAACAGGCTGATGTACCGTAGCACGTCGCCGCGCACGGCAATAATGTCCGCGTACTTGCCCGCGCTGATGGTGCCCCACTGGTCCGAGACCTTCATCATCTTGGCGGGCCAGTAGGTCGCCGAGCGCAGCGTTTCATGCGCCGGAATGCCCATCACATTGACCCAGACATCCAGCTCGTGCCAGGTCGACTGGCAGTGAAATTTCATCGGGATTCCGCTGTCGGTGCCGACCAGCAGGACGACACCCGCTTCGCGCAGCTGCTGAACCTTGCGGACCAGTGTCGGCTTGCGCTTTGGCGTCAGGTCAAAATACAAAAGCTCTTTCGGGTTGCTGATCGATTGCCGGATGTCGGCAATGGTGTCGTCTTCAAGGCCACGCTGCCAGCAGTCGTTGTCGAGCGCCTCCGGGTTCGCGATGACGTAGTCGTAATTCCACAGTCCCTCGACGGTGGGCGTCCAGTAAAGCGGGCCGCCGCGCACGCGGCCGGTGGCCGTCCGCTCGGCGAGCAACTGCATCACGTCCGCCGGGTATTCCGGGGCGGCCGCGAGACCTGTGTGCTCGAAGTTGTCGATGCCGATAACGAGTCCGCGGCGGATTTCCTCCGGCCGATGCGAGTGCCCGACAACCGGCAGGCCATGCTTGTGCGCCTCATCAACGACGGCTTCGGCCTCCTCGAACGTCATCTCGTCCTGATCGACCAGCTTGATCACGTCGACGCCGGCCTCGGCGAGGCGCCGCACCTTGGCGCGCGCATCGCGCACGCCGTCAACACCCCAGCGAAACGCCTCGGTGCCCGGATACGGCCGGTGCTGTATGAACGGCCCGGAGATCAGCAGCCGCGGGCCGGGGATGTCCCCATTTGCGATGCGCTCACGCACGGTCAATGACGCATCGAGCGGCGCGCCGAGATCGCGCGCCGTCGTCACCCCGGCAAGCAGCAGCTGGTGGGCCGAGGCCGGCATGATTTCATCGGTGAGGCGGTCGAGGTAGGTGCGGTCCCAGTGCTCGTAATCGGAGTGGCCGTTCAGCATCAGGTGCACGTGCATGTCCCAGAGCCCGGGCATAACCGACATGCCCTCGGTTGAGATCACTTCATAGCCATCGGGCACGGGCAAGGTATCGACCGTGCCCACGGCTTCGATGCGCTCACCGTCGACAAGGATGACGCTGTTTGCAATGGGGGGTGCCAGCAGGCCGTCGATCAGGCGGCCACCGACCAGCGCCTTTTTTTCCGCCGCCATGCCTGCGTTCATCGCGACGACAGTAAGAATCACAAGCCATAGGGAGCCAAGCATTCGCAATCTGTACATCATCATCTCCTGGGACACGAGCAAACAATACGAATTCTAACGCCAACCGGCGCGCAAATAACGACCGTTAAGAAGGGTAACTGTTTCTAAGGCGCTACTGGCAAGCGTTGGTGTCTGTTGTTCCGTATTCTGAAATAGGCGATAACCAAACTTAGCACCATTTTTATGGCACCATTTTTCGGCATCCTAGTTTTTCTTTTGGTTTTGGCAGTGCTTCCAATAGGTGGTCAACATGTCCGGCAACTCAATCAATCTCGCCGACAAGCTCGCGACGTTTTCCGAACACTGGTCACCGCGCATCGTTGCCGAGTTCAACGGGCACGACGTGATGGTCGTCAAGGTGCAGGGTGAGTTCAACTGGCACTCGCACGCCGATACCGACGACCTGTTTCTCGTGTTGCAAGGGGAAATCACGATCAGGCTACGCGACGGCGAGGTTCACCTCGGCGCTGGCGAAATGTTCGTCGTGCCGAGGGGCGTCGAGCATTGTCCTGTCGCTAAAGACGAGGCGCATGTCTTGCTGATAGAGCCGGCCGGGACGCCCAACACCGGCGATGCGGCCACAGCCGTCACCAAGCCGAGCATCTGACGGTGCACATCGGCGCTGCCCGGAGAACGCTTTTGCACAGCGATGGAAGCTAAAGTCAAAAATAGGCCCGCCGCAGGGCGGTATGCCGCGGTGATTGGGGCAAGGTCGGGACTGGTGGCGGGCGTCATTGTCAGTGCCCTGATGACCTATCCGGACTGGCGCCTGAACCCGGGCGGCATTTTCCGCGATGCGAACGGCACAGACTGGGCCGTGGTCGGGCAAACTGCCTGGAGCTGGTTCTGGCCGGTCGCACTGCTGTCCACCGCGCTCGTCACGACTGTGACCTGGCTCTGGTTGCGGCACAAAGAAAAAGAGCATGAAGCCGGAGCCGATTGACCGGAAAACGGGGACATTCTCCTTTTTCCGGAAAACGGGGACATTCTCCTTTTTCCGTAGTTAAAAATTACAAAAAAAGGAGAATGTCCCCGTTTTACTTGCCGATGCAGAACTCGGAGAAAATTCTGCCGAGCAAATCGTCGCTCGTGAAGCGACCGGTAATTTCGCCAAGGGCCTCCTGTGCAAGACGCAGCTCCTCAGCGAGGATCTCGCCTGCCCCCGCCTTCTGCAGCGCGCCGACTCCGCTGTCAAAGTTTTGCCGCGCTCTCAGCAGTGCATCGAGGTGTCTTTGGCGTGCCGTGAAGCTGCCTTCGCCGATGTCTTCAAGACCTGCCAGTCTTTTTAGTTCAGTGCGCAGAGCGTCGGTGCCCTCGCCTGTTTTTGCCGACAGGTAAACCGCACAGTCGCCGTCGTGGGCGCGGCGCGCATTCGGTAAATCCATTTTGTTGTAGACCTGCAGCACGGGGACGTCGGTTGGCAAAGGCTCCGGTGGCGCGGACGATTTCCCGGCGGCGCTGGCATCCCTCACCCACAACACGGCGTCGGCATTTTTTAGCGCTGCACGCGCGCGGCGAATGCCCTCAGCTTCAATTTGATCGGGGTCTTCGCGCAGGCCTGCGGTATCGACGAGCTCTACCAGCAAACCGTCGATGTCGATGCGTTCGCGCAGTATGTCGCGCGTTGTGCCCGCAACTTCTGTAACAATCGCCGTGTCCGCGCCTGACAAGACATTCAACAAGCTCGATTTGCCCGCGTTCGGCCGGCCGACGATGACGACCTGCATACCGTCGCGCAGCACGCGGCCAGCATTCGCACGCGCAGCCAGCGATGCAAACGCATCGCGCACCTGATCGATTTGCCCAAGCAGCGCCTGGTCCGACAGAAAATCGATTTCTTCTTCCGGAAAATCTATTGCCGCCTCGACATGCAGCCGCAGGCGGATCAATTGTTCGAGAAGTTCGTTAACGGCATTGGAAAACTCGCCGCTTAACGTGCGCAACGCCGCTCGCGCCGCCTGGCGCGTGCCGCTCGCAATCAAATCGGCGACCGCTTCCGCCTGCGCGAGATCCAGCTTGTCGTTGAGAAACGCGCGTCGTGAAAACTCGCCGGGTTCGGCGCGGCGCGCGCCAAGCTCAATCGTGGCGGCGATCAGGTTGGCAACGACGAGCGGCCCGCCGTGCCCGTGCAGCTCAAGCACGTCCTCGCCGGTGAATGAAGCCGGTCGCGGAAACCACAGCGCCAAACCCTCGTCGAGGACTTCGCCCTGCTGATCAACAAAAGCGCCAACCGTCGCGATGCGTGGCGCAGGCAAGGCGCCGAGCATCGCGCGACCAATATCGTTCGCGGCAGGACCGGAAATGCGCACGATTGCGACGCCGCCGGTGCCTGGCGCGGTGGCCGCGGCAACGATCGTGTCCTGTGCGTAGAGGGGTTCACCGCTCATCGTGAGGCCGCAACTATTGGATCGAGCACAAAGACTAATCGCCGTGATGGCTGGCGGCCAGCGCCTTCACCGTTGTTGGCCCTGGGCCCACGAAGCTTGCAGCGAGGTCGCGTCGGTTGGGTTGCGGTAGTCGCAGCGTGAAAACACGTTCAGCCAGAGTCTTGCCCTTTTAACGACGGCATACCCCCTGACTCTCCTAGTCATCGCTGTCGTTCTCGACAGCCTTCTTCTTCTTTTTCTTGCCGCCCTTGTGCTTGCCCTCTTCTTCCACCACCTTGTTGATGTGCCACTGCTGGGCGATCGACAACAGCGTGTTCGTCACCCAGTACAGCACCAGGCCGGCCGGGAAGAACGCAAAGAACGCGGTGAACACGATCGGCATGATCTGCATGACTTTCGCCTGCATCGGATCCGCCGGGGCCGGGT
>JABDKF010000219.1 GCA_013003155.1 Woeseia sp.
GGCCGCAGTTTTCCTGCAAAAAGAGTTCATTTCTTGCTCCGTAATTTGAGGGGAATAGTGGGGCAGCGGCGGAGTGTACAAAAACGCAACGCGTTGTTCTACCTGTGCCTGATCACGCACATATCGCAATTTTCTTTCCGGAGCGGTTTATTTGTGCTTCTTAGCGCATGGGTGGACTGATGGCCCGGCGAATTAGAGCGCTTTGGCCCAGTAAGAATTCACATTCCAGCGTGAAAGAGCTGTGTGAAACCTGCGACCGAAACTGCCAGTTAGCTTGCAGGCGAGGCTCAATCCGTATGCTTGCTCAGAAAATCTTCGGCGGCCGAAAATATCCTCTTGCGTCGCGCTTCCTTCAGCTTGTCGAGCATGCGCGCCATCATCGACAGGCGAGGGTTACCCGCAAAAAACTCGCGATGTTTTTCGATAAAGCGCCAGTACAAGCCATCGACCACATCGCACCAGTCGCCTTTTTGGTAATCGCTCATTTTCAACAGGTAGTTGGAACCGCAAATATAGGGCTTGGTCGCAAAAATGCCGCCATCGGAGTAGAGCGCCATCCCGTAAACGTTCGGGCCCATTACCCAGTCGGACGAGTCGATGTGCGTTACCATAAACCAGTCGTGCACCTGGCGCGGCTCGATTTCACAGAGATTCATCAGGTTGCCGACCACCATCAGGCGATTGATGTGATGTGTCCAGCCCAGTCGCAGCGCACTCCGGATGGCATCATCAAGCGGTGGTATTCCGGTGTCTCCGGTGTACCAGGAACCAGCCAGACTGCGTTTGTGATTCCAGAAGTTACTTTTTTGCTGTTTTTCGTCAAACTCGTGATAAATGCCACGAATGAATTCGCGCCAGCCGATCACCTGGCGAATGAATCCTTCCAGGCTGTTGCGCGGGATATCGTTGTCGGCCGCGTAAGCCAACGTTTGTTCAATGACATCTTGCGGCGTGATAAGTCCAACATTCAGCAACGGTGAAATGACGCTGTGAAAAGACGTTTCGCTGCGTTGTGTTATTGCATCCTGGTATGGTCCAAAATCAGCGAGTCGCCCCGCGAGAAAGTTCCGCAACCAGTACAATGCGGCCCGCCTCGTGACCGGCCACCAGAAATCTTGAGCGCAACCCGGGTGATCCTTGAACTCTTTGCCAACGAGATCGACGACATCCTGCGTGTGATCGGACCAGCGTGATTCGGGCAGCTCCGGAATTTCGACATCGGCGGGCAATTTTTTTCGATTATCTTCGTCGAAACTCCATTGACCGCCGTGCGGTTCGCCGTCGGCGCTGACCATGATATCCATCCGTCGTCTTTGCCGCTTGTAAAAATCCGCCATGTGCGGGCGCTTGTGGTCGCCAAGATAATCTTTGAACGATTCGCGGCTGGTCAGGAACATTGGCGATTCGATAACAACCTGTTTCAGGTCATGGCCTTCACAAAACTTTGCAATGCGTTTTTCAAAGAAGTGATCTTCAATTTCAAAGTGGAGGAGCTCATTGATCGAATGGTTGGTCACAAATTCGGCAAGTTTATCCTCATAACTGCGCTGATCCTTCGTGTCGAGTTTTTCGTACTCCACCGTCACACCCTTATCCTGTAGTGTCGATGCATGCTCACGCATGGCTGCCAGAAACAGGACGAGCTTCTGTTGGTGGTGCCGCACGGTCGTGCAAAGTTCGCGGTCTTCTGCCATAAAAACAGGATAGTCCGCGAAGTCTTTTACCTCCGCGAAAGGGAACAACTGGTTGCCAAGCAAAAGCAGGCCGCGAGTGGATGACATTGAACGACTCCGGGTCATGAGCGCCTACTATGCCACCTTAATTAAGGTATCGAAGCGCCCTGAAACGACTTGAAACAATTGCATACGTTGCGGAAAACCTGCACGGCCCACGGCTTGGTATCTTACCCTCCGTCAAGACTTACACCCACCCGCAAGGAGAAATTTATGACACGCTTTACTCGCGCCCTACGACGCCTCGCTGCCATACAGCTATTGGTCATCGGTTTTCTCGGGCTAAATATTGCAACAGCAGAAGCCGGCCACCACAAAGAGAAAATGATGAAAGGCGATGACGTCGTCGACGTCGCAGTCGCTGCCGGCGACTTTACGACGCTTGCCGCCGCGCTGAAGGCCGCTGATCTTATCGAAACGCTGAAAGGCGACGGTCCGTTTACTGTCTTCGCACCGACTGACGCGGCATTTGCTGCCCTGCCAGCCGGAACCGTGGAAAATCTGCTGAAGCCGGAAAATCGCGCTCAGCTGGTAGAGATTCTTACCTACCACGTCGTCCCGGGCAAAGTGCTTGCGGCTGATGTCGTCAAGCTCGACAAAGCCAAAACCGTTAACGGTGCCGATGTCTCGATCAAGGTCGCCGAAGGTGGAGTAAACGTCGACAATGCGAAGGTCGTCAAGACAGATATTGACGCAAGCAATGGCGTCATACACGTCATCGACGCAGTCATCCTGCCCAGCTCATAAGCGCCCGGAAGGGAGCCGGCAACCTCCTTTGTCGGTTCCCTTCAATTTTTTTCTCATGGACAAAAACTTTCATTCGCCAGCACGAACCGCCGTAATCGGTGCGACCGGTGGTATTGGCGCCGCTTTCGTTTCGCAATTGGCGAAGAATTCAAACTTCGAGAAAATTTATGCACTGGCTCGCTCCACTTTCCATTCTGAACACTCCAACGTCTCCAGCCAGCTCCTGGACTTCGCTTCGGAATCGTCAATCGAGACTGCAGCCGAACAAATCCGGGACGATGGCCCGCTCGATCTCATCATCGTTGCTACGGGTATCCTGCATCGTGGTGACGAGGTCCAGCCCGAAAAGTCCATGGCCGACATCGACGCAAAAACGATGGCTGAGGTGCTTGCCGTAAACACAATCGGTCCGGCACTGGTGGCTAAACACTTCTTACCGTTG